>DATNFQ010000116.1:0-13508 GCA_035606295.1 Patescibacteria group bacterium | reverse complement strand
CCGCCGGGCGGTGACGCTCCGCGAGATCCTCGAGGCATCGGCGACGGAGACGCCCGGTGTCGAGGTCGGAACGGAAGACGGCGGCGCGACAACGTGGTCATCCGCAGGCACCGTGTTCGCGGTCCTCGCTGCGGACGGCGCCTCCGCATCGTTCCTGCTCGACTCGATCGTCGCCAACGCAGCGGCGAGGACTCCAGACGTGAAGCGGTCGCGACGCGGCGACGGCTGGGTCGAGATGGCGCCGAAGGTCGTCGACCGGCACGTCTACGACCGTGCGCGAGCCTGGTTCCTGTCGGGCCACCGGAGGCTGACGGGTCCGGGGCTCTGATCGTCCTGCGGCGCGTCTTTCCGTTGCCTCGCCGGGCGCCCCCGGGACCGCCGGACAACAAGGCGGCCCCGGTCAGAAGACCGGGGCCGTTGGGCTCCCTTGGGACGGGGCGGTGGGTTATTCGGTGGTCGCGGCCGCCGCGAACTCCGTGAGGCCGAACTGCTGCTCGAGCTGCTCGAGCGGTCGGAACCCGACCACGCCCTGCGGCTGAGCGCCCGGCTTGAAGAACGCGATCGTCGGGATGCTCATGATGTTGAACGCCTGGGAAAGCCGCGGGTTCGCGTCGACATCGACCTTGACCACGTCGACCGCGCCGTCGTACTTCTCGGCGAGCTTCTCCATCTCGGGGGCGACCATCTTGCAGGGCCCGCACCATGCGGCCCAGAAGTCGACGACGACCGGTCGCTCCGCCTTGAGGACGAGCTCCTCGAAGTTGGTATCGGTCGCGTGCTTGATCTCCGCCATGTTTCCTTTTCTCCTCTCGCTGGGGGGCGAGTCCCGCGTCGGCTGAGCCTAGCGGGCGATGTCCTGGATGAGTCGATAAGCCTCGAGGACGCGATCGTCCGTGAGGCGATACAGGATGGTGTTGCCGTCGCGCCGGCTCGTCACCAGGCCGGCACGGCGGAGCACAGCGAGGTGCTGGCTCATGTTCGGCACCTGACACCCGACCCGGGTGCTGAGGTCGCTGACCGAGAGCTCGCCGATGGCGAGCGACTCGAGGACGCACAGGCGTTTGGGGTCGGCGAGGGCTCGACCGACCGCGGCGTAACGCTCGCGATCGAACTCGGCCGAGACCGGCAGGGTGTCCAACACGGCCGTCACTCTATCAGTGTTTGCGCAAACACGCAAGTACACGCGGCGTCCGCCCGGATGTCAGACGAAGAAGGGCGGCGACGTCAGGACGTACCCGTCGAGGCGGTCGATGGGGCCGTCCGTGAACACCAGCATCACGAACGGGTCGACCCGGAACTCGCGGCCCAGCAGGTGATCGATCGCCGGTCGGGCGACCATGGGCGTGTCGAACGTCACGAACGCGTGGCCCGCTCGCGCAGCCGCCGCCTCCCCATCCGCGAGCAGGACGGGCACATCGGCGGGCGACAGCGCGGCATATGGCCCGCCCCATCCTGCGCGCGACGGGTGGTAGCCGTACCCGATGGCATTCCCAGCTCGGCGATACAACCAGCCATCGCGTTGCGTGGCGAGCCAGCGGTGGTCCACGTCACGCCGGAAGTCGAGGACGGCGGCGTCGACGGCGCCGAGCTCATCGAGCGGTGGATCCTCCGGGTCGATCCGTTCGCGGTGGAGATCACTCGCAAGCGGCGCGTCGCGCGGCACGCCCTCCCAGCCGATCATGGGCAGGCGTGCATCGAGGCCCGTCTTCAAGTAGCGCGCGATCGCCCGGGTATCGATCGTCGCCACGATCGCGCGGTGGCGCGCGCCTTTGGCCGGGAAGGCACGCTCAAGGAGCCCGCGCCCGATCCCGCTCGACTGGGCAGCCGGGAGGACGAAGAACTCTGTCAGCTCACGGACGCCGTCCCGCAGGACCGAGCGCGCGTAGCCGACCGGATGACCGGTCGACTCGTCCTCGGCGATCCACCACAGCTCGCCGGTCGCGGCGAGGTGATCGAACAGCGGGCGCCGGATATCGAACGCCGCGGGATCGCCCGCCGTCGCATTCGCGTTGCCCCCGGTCCTGCGACCCAGGTCATCGACGGCCGTCTCGAAGATCTCGAAACAGATGCGCGTGTCATCCGGTGTGCCGTGTCGGTAGCGAACCATGCTCCCGAGCGTAGCGGCTCACGCGGCCCATGCCATACTCGGCCGCATGTCCCAGCTGGAGAGCCCCGCGGCTGACGTCGCGCTCGAGGTACCGCTTTCGGCCATCGAGGATGCGGCCGGCCGGCTCGACGGGTATGTCCACCGGACGCCCCTCATGAGCTCGCGGACCGCGGCCATCTGGACCGAACGCGCCACGGGCGTCGAGCTTGCCGACGGGCTGCTCTACCTCAAGGCCGAGCATCTTCAGAAGACCGGCTCGTTCAAGGCGCGCGGGATGACGAACCGGATCGCGACGCTCCCCGAGGAGGCCAGGCTTCGTGGGGCAATCACGCTCTCCGCTGGGAACGCCGGTCAGGCGTATGCCTGGGCCGGTGCAGCCGCCGGCGTACCGGTGACCGTCGTCATGCCGGAAGGCGCGGTCCGCTCCAAGGTCGACGCGTGCCTCGACTACGGCGCGCGCGTGATCCTGCATGGCGAGCACGTGGGCGATTCGTTCGCGGAGATGGAGCGCATCCGCGACGTCGAAGGGCTCACATTCGTCCATCCGTTCGACGATCCGGCGGTGATCGCCGGCCACGGGTCGATCGGTCTCGAGATCATCGATGACGTACCGGACGTCGATGTCGTCGTCGTCGGCGTCGGGGGTGGGGGACTGATCAGCGGCGTCGCCTCGGCCGTGAAGGCGCGTCGTCCTGGAGCCCGGATCATCGGCGTCGAGCCCGAGCGCTCGAACGCGATGACGCTCGCCCATGCGCGCGATGTCGTCGTCACGATCCAGCCGGAGTCGGTCGCCGACGGTCTCGGCGCCCCGTTCGCTGGCCGTTGGACGCTGGCGATCACCAAGCGCCTGCTCGATGGGATCGTGCTGCTCGACGACGCGACGATCCTCGCCGGCATGCGGTTCGCGATCGAACGGCTCAAGCAGGTCGTCGAGCCGGCCGGCGCCGCAGCCCTCGCAGCCGTGCTGTCAGGGAGCGTCCCGATCCGGGATGGCGATCGTGTCGTGGTCGTCGTGTCGGGCGGGAATGTGGAGGTGAGCCGCCTCGGCGAGCTGCTCGGGGCCGCCGGGACCCTGCCGGGAGAAGAGACGCTCTAGTCGAACCCGAGGTCGTGCAAGCGCTCGTCGTCGATGCCGAGGTGATGCGCGAGCTCGTGGATCACCGTGATGCGGACCTCGTCGGCGAGGTCGTCCGGGTCGGGGAAATCGGCCTCCAGTGGAAGTCGGAAGAGCGTGATCCGGTTCGGCGCGACCATCCAGTCCGCTCCGTATTCGGTGCGAGCCACGCCTTCGTACAGCCCGTACAGCGACTCGTCATCCGGGAGCTCGCTCTCGCGCCGTTGTTCGTCTGACGGTTCGTCGTCGATGACGATCGCGACTTCGTCGAGCGCCGCGGCGAACGGCATCGGGATGCCGGCCAGTGCCTCGTCGACGAGGTCCTCGAACCGTCGATGACGGCTGACCACGCGCGGCCCGAGGCGATGGGCGGTGCGGGACCCACGACGGCGCTTGACCATGGCGCCCGTATCCTAGGGTGCGATGGACCCGTCGCCGCCCGTCGTGCCCGCACCGGACGCGACCATCGAGCCGGCCGGCTTCATCGTCGACGCCGACGGCGTCCGGATCCACTTCCTCGACTGGGGTGGGCCTGCCAAGTCCGATGGCCCAGGCGTCCTGGCCCTCCATGGCATCGGGCATACGGCGTGGGCGTGGACCCCGATCGCGCGGCGACTCGCCGGCGAACGCGGCACCCGACGGTTCGTGGCGATGGACCTGCGCGGTCATGGGCTGTCCGATGCCCCGACCGAGGACGGCGCGTATGAGCTCCCGCTCCATGGCGAGGATGCCGTTGCCGTGGCCGAGGGATCCGGCTTGCTCGGCGGGGAGCGGCAGGCCGTCGTCGTCGCGGGTCACGGGTTCGGTGCGATCGCCGCGGCCGAAGCCGCGATCGACCTCGGCGACCGATGTGCTGGGCTCGTGCTCGTCGATGGCGGCTGGGAGTCGCTGGAGGAGGCGACCGGCCTCGATGTCGACGAGTTCCTCCGTGGTCTCGAAGAGCCGCCCGAGGTCATGAGCTCGATGACCGCGTTCCTCAGGGACCGCCGCGAGTTCGACCCCTCGACGTGGGACGGCGACCAGGAGGGGGCGGCTCGCGCGTCGGTCGTCGAGACGCACGCGGGTCGCGTCGTCCCGTCCGCTCGCCCGCACGCGACGGAGGCCACGGTCCGGGCGATGTTCGAGTACGAACCATCCGCTGTCCTGCCCGTCGTCGACGCGCCGGTCACGGCGCTGATCGCCTCGGATGACGAGACGCGCGCTCGCGCGCGAGCACTCGCCGCCGAGTCGGCGGCCCGGGAGGCAAGCGGCCGCTCGGCGATCCATGTGATCCGGTTCGGGCACGACGGGCACAACCTGATGCGCTACCGTCCGACCGAGGTCACGGCCGCGATCCTGTCTGCCGATCGCCCGTCGACCGGAGGAGGCTGATGCAGGTCGTCTATTCGCCGCGCCATCTCGCCCACGACATCGACGCCGAGACGTTCATGGGCGTCGCGATCCCGGCGAATGAGGTGGCCGAGCGGGCGGAGAGGATCCGGACAGCGCTCGAGGCGGATGGGGGCTTCACGTTTATGGACCCGACCGCGCACGGTGGGGCCCCGATCACGGCGATCCACGACGAGCGGCTCGTGCGGTTCCTGGAAGTGGCCTGGTCCGAGGTCCGCGCTCAAGCCATCCCACGGGCCTTCCTGTCGGCCGACACCTACCCGAACATCGCGATGTTCGAGGGCATGTCGCCCGATGCGATCGAGCGACTGGTCCGCGAGCCATCGCACATCGGCGGACGTGCCGGGTTCTGGGGTCTCGACTCCGCGGCACCACTCGTCGCCGGGACCTATGACGCTGCCTGCGCCGCTGTCGACGTCGCCCTCACGACGATGGATCTCGTGCTCGACGGTGCGACGACGGCTTACGGGCTATGCCGGCCGCCAGGCCACCATGCGGCCCGGTCGATGTACGGCGGCTACTGCTTCTTCAACAACGCTGCGATCGTCGCCCATGCCATCGCGACCTCGACCGGCGAGCGAGTCTCGATCCTTGACGTCGACTATCACCACGGCAATGGGACGCAACAGATCTTCTGGCGTCGCGGCGACATTCGCTACATCTCGATCCACGCGGATCCGGCGCGCGCCTACCCGTATTTCCTCGGTCATGCCGAGGAGACCGGGGAAGGGGACGGCGCCGGCGAGAACGTCAACATCCCGCTCCGTGCCGGCGCGACCGACGCGGACTATCTCGAGGCCACGGACCGCGCGATCGAGGCGATCGGCGGGGCGCCCGGCTCGATCGTCGTCGTCTCGCTGGGCTTCGATACCTACGGGCTCGATCCGATCGGGGACTTCGCCCTGACGACCTCCGTCTATCACGAGGTCGGACGGCGGGTCGCCGCGCTCGGGCGGCGGCTGGTGATCCTCCAGGAGGGTGGGTACCACCGGCCGTCGCTCGGCGAGAACGCACGGGCGTGGCTGCGGGGAGCTGAGGGACGGCCGTTCGAGCCGCTGCCCGCGGCCGGCTTCACCGAGCAGGGGACGGTCGTCTGATCCGTCGACTCGACCAGGAGGGTCTCGAGCAGGCGGTCGCCGAACTCGCCGCGCGCGATACAGATCTCGCCGCGATCCTGGCGCAGTACGGCCTGCCGCCCCTGTGGGATCGGGTGCCGGGCTTCGGCACGCTGGTCCACATCATCCTCGAGCAGCAGGTGTCGCTCGCGTCAGCGAAGGCCGCGTACGACCGGCTCCTCGCCGCGACGGACCCGCTCACCCCTGAGACATTCATCCGCCTCAGCGACGCAGAGCTGCTCGCCATCGGGTTCAGTCGCCAGAAGGCTCGCTATTGTCGGGCGCTGGCGGCGGCGATCATGGACGGGACCCTCGATCTCGGCGCGCTCGAAGCCATCGACGACGACGGCGTCCACGCGGCGCTCGAGGCAGTCCCAGGCATCGGTCGCTGGACCTCGACGATCTACCTCCTCATGGTCCTCGGGCGCCCCGACGTGTGGCCGACGGGGGACATCGCGCTGGCGACCGCCGTCGCCGAGGCGAAAGGTCTCCCGGTACGGCCGGATCCGCAGGCACTGATGCAGCTCGGTGAGGCGTGGCGTCCGTGGCGATCGGTCGCCGCACGGCTGTTCTGGCACGACTACCTCGCTCGGCGGCGACGTGTGGACGGAACGGGAGTGGGAGACGGCGACACGTCGTTGTGATCCTTCGCAGGGGGGAATGCGACCCGGTTTGCGGTCGCGGTGCCTATCGTCGAGGGAGGTCACGGACCGCCATGTCGGTCCGTCAGGAGGAGACCTATCAGCTCTACGCATGTGCGCGGCCCGGGCCACATCGATCCGCGGGTCGTGTTCGACCGAATCGTCGACCGGGTTCCGAGCCTTGATCGTGTGACGACAATGCTTCGCGGGCTCGACCGCTACGACCCGATCTATCGGCAGACGGCGGTCGGTCTCGGGTTCGGGCTTGTGATCGCGCTCGTCCTCGTCGTCATCCTGTCGACGTCCGCCCCGATCGCGACCGGCCCCGCGGTCTTTCCCGCGTCGCCGTCCGCGGTCGCCCCGGCGGCCTCCGTCAGTGGGGTCGGGACAGGCCCGGTGCTGGCGTCGCCGGGCGTGACAGCTCCAGGAACGGTCCCGGGGGCGCAGCCAGGCGGGGCGAAGGGCTCGACCACGGGAGGATCCACGGGCGGCTCCGCGCCGGGAGCGGGCACCGGAACCCCGGGGACCACGTCGCCGACTTCACCGGGGGCCACGCGCACGCCGACGCCGACACGGGCTCCGACCCCGCGGCCTACCTTCGCTCCGACGCCGAACCCCACGCCGCGACCGACGACGGCGCCGACTCCGCCGCCGACCCCCGCCCCCACGCCGCAGCCGACGCCTCAGCCGACCGCGCCTCCGACGCCCGCGCCTACGCCGCAGGCGACCCCTGCGGGCACTGCGACGCCCGACCAGTGTCTGATCGATCTGCCGGTCTTGCCCTCCATCTGCGTGGGCGACTGACGGAACCAAGCCCACGTCCAGCGGCGTACCATCCCTCGACCATGTCCAGCCCGACCGACCTGCCCCCGAACGTCCGCCGGCTCGTCGACGAGATCGAGTCGGAGATCGGTGAGACGAGCGTCGCCATCGATGACATCACGGGGTCCCGGGGTCGGGAGCACGACGGCGAGCCGCAGGCCGACAACGGCCGGGTCGAAGACGCGGTCCGGCGCATCCTCGAGGAGATCGGCGAGGATCCCGATCGCCAGGGCCTGGTCGGCACACCGGAGCGCGTCCACCGGATGTACACCGAGCTCACGGCTGGCTACCACGTCGATCCCGAGCGGTTGATCAACAACGCGATCTTCGATGTCGACTACAGCGAGATGGTCATCGTCAAGGACATCCCGTTCTACTCGCTGTGCGAGCACCACCTGCTGCCGTTCTTCGGGATCGCGTCAGTCGCCTACATCCCGCGCGGTCGGGTCATCGGTCTGTCGAAGATCCCGCGCATCGTCGAGATGTACTCGCGCCGGTTGCAGGTCCAGGAGCGCCTCACCCAGCAGATCGCCGAGTTCGTCCAGGAACGGCTGCAGCCCCAGGGGGTCGGCGTCGTGCTGGAGGCGACGCACCTGTGCGCCGTGATGCGGGGCGTCCGCAAGCCCGGCACGATCATGACCACGTCCTCGGTGCTGGGGCTGTTCCGGACGCGCGATCGGACGCGCTCGGAATTCCTCGATCACCTCGCGCGGAAGACGTCACTCGAAGGCTGAGCGCCGACCGCGGGCCGGGCTCGCGGTCAATCGACCTCGGTGATCGCGATCTTGGAGGCCCCACCATTGATCTCGACCTCGAACCGGTCCGCGGCTGAGCCTGCGCCGGACGATTCGAGGACGGTCCCGCCGCCGGTCGCACCCAGCCGCTGACGATCGAGCTCGACTGACCCGGCTCCTCCGTTGAGCTTCAACCGGACGGCCGAGCCGGGCGGCCGCTCCAACCGGAAGTCGTGGATGCCGCCGTTGAGCCGGATCGGGACGGTACCGGTCGGCGGGCCGACGGTGAGGCGGAGCTGATTGACGCCGCCGGACGTTTCGAACGATCTGAGGTCGAGCCCTGACAGCTTGCCCTGCAGCTTGTTCGCACCTCCCACGACCTCGATATCCCACGGCAGCGTGGCGTTCAGGGCGACATCCGCTCGGCGCTCACGCCAGTCCCACCCACCGAAGCGGCCCTTGTACTGGACGGACACGACGCCGTCACGCAGCCGGACATGTGGGACCTGGCCCTCGAACTTCGCGTGGTAGAGGTCACCGAAGGCGGACGAGCCGCGCAACAGGAGCTCGTTGGCCCCCGACCGGAAGGCCAGCCGGGCACGCTCGAGCCCGCCCATCGGGGCGACGTGCTCCGAGGAGGTCGGGCTACCGTCGGTCGCGACCTCGCGCGACTGCCGCAGCGATTCAGCCTCTTCGCGGTTGACCCGCTCCATCTTCTCGAGGAAGTCATTGATCAGCGCGAGCTGGGCATCCGAGTACTCGGACATCTCCTCGGCGCCCTTGCTCTCGACCCGGTCGAGCGTGACCCGGATGTTGGCGACCTTCTCCGGGATGACCTCGACGATCACGCGGCGGCGGTCGGTGGGGTCGGGGACACGCCGGACATAGCCGGCCTGCTCGAGGCGATCGATGACGCGCGTGACCGCGCCGGACGTGAGCCCGGTGACCTCCGACAACTTGCCGGCGGTCGTCGCGCCCATGTCGATGAGCTCCTCGAGCGTCTCGATGTCGGACTCCGACAGGCCGAAGCGGACCGCCACGGTCTGGCCGAGGAACGACCCCTGGATGTTCACCCGCCTCAGCGACCTGAGGACGGAATCGACGTTCTTTCGATCCATGGTTGACAACGGCTCCTGACTGGGCAAATATCTGCACTGCTCAGATATTGACCCATGATGCTGAACCGTGCAAGTAGTCGGCGGAGACAGCATCGGGCACGAAACAAGGAGCGTCAACATGACGAACCCCACCCCGATCCGCACGATGATGATCGACACAGCGGATCTCAAGCGGACCTTCAAGACGCGGACGGGCGCGGTCGAGGCCGTGGCGGGCGTCGATCTCCACGTCAACGCCGGCGAGATCTTCGGCTTCCTCGGCCCCAACGGCGCCGGAAAGACGACGACCCTGCGCATGCTCGCGACGCTGATCACGCCGACGGCGGGCGACGCGACCGTCGCCGGCGCCGACCTCCGCCGCGAACCGGCGCTCGTCCGCCAGCGGATCGGCTACGTGCCACAGGGCGGCTCCACCGATCCGGCCGAGACCGGTCGCGGTGAGCTCGTGCTGCAGGGACGCCTCTACGGGATGGATGCGGCCGATGCGAAGACCCGCGCCGCCGAGGTCCTCGACAAGCTCGACCTCGTGTCGGCTGCGGACCGACCCACGGGCACGTACTCCGGTGGCATGCGTCGCCGCCTCGATGTCGGTCTTGGCATCGTGCACCGCCCGCAGGTCCTGTTCCTCGACGAGCCGACGACCGGTCTCGACCCCCAGGCGCGCGCCCGGATGTGGGACGAGATCAAGCGGCTTCGCGAGCAGGGGACCACCGTCTTCTTGACGACCCACTACCTCGAGGAAGCCGACGCGCTGGCCGACCGCCTCGCGATCATCGACCACGGCAAGATCGTCGCCGAGGGCACGTCCAGCCAGCTCAAGCAGAAGGTCGCCGGTGACGTCGTCACGATCGGCGTCGACGGCGCCGGCGCGAACGTCCTGACCCTCGTCGAGGCGATGCCATTCGTACGCGAGGCGTCGCACGACAGCGAGACCGGCCTGATCCGGCTGTACGTCGACCGAGGCGAGACGGCGGTCCCGCACCTGCTGCGCAGCCTCGACGCCGCCGGCTACGAGCCGACCTCGATCTCGCTCAACAAGCCCAGCCTCGACGACGTCTTCCTCCGCCAGACCGGGCGCTCGCTGCGCGAGGAGGCGGCATGACCGCCGTGCCCGCCGCTCCGGCAGCGTCCACACCGACCGCCACCATCGAAAGGACCCCTCGCATGCGAACCGCTCGCGATACGTGGCTGATCTTCCGCCGCTCGCTGATGCTCACGATCCGCCAGCCGACGTGGATCGTCATCGGGATCATGTATCCCGTCATCTACCTCGTCCTCTTCGGGCCGCTGCTCGATGGTGCGATCAAGCAGGCGGGTGCCGGCGTCAGCGCCTACAACTGGTTCGTGCCGGGTCTCCTGATCCAGGTCGCCCTGTTCGGGACGGCGTTCGGGGGCTTCGGCTTGATCGCCGAACTCCGTTACGGCGTCGTCGAGCGGATGCGGGTCACGCCCATGAGCCGGGCGGCGATGCTCCTGGGGCGATCGCTCCGGGACGTCGTGATCCTCCTCTTCCAGGCGCTGCTCATGATCGTGCTCGCGATCCCGTTCGGCCTCCACATCGACATCGTCGGCGTCGCCGTGACGATGGGTCTGCTGGCCCTCCTCGGGCTGGTCGTGGCTCCGCTGTCCTACGCCGCGGCATTGATCCTGAAGAGCGAGGACGCGTTCGCGCCGCTCGTCCAGAGCCTCGTGATGCCGCTGCTCCTCCTCTCGGGGATCCTGCTACCGATGGCCCTGGCCCCCGAATGGCTGCGCTTCCTGTCCAACCTCAACCCGCTGACCCACGCGACCGATGCAGCCCGGGCGCTGTTCAACAGCGACTGGGGCAACCCGGAGATCGCGATCGGTGTGGCGATCACGTCGATCCTGGCCGTCATCGCGGTCTGGATCGCCGCGCGCACGTTCAGCCGCGCGAACGCCTGATCGTTCGCTCCTCCTCTTTCCATACGACGCCGGTGCCTTGGGGGGCGCCGGCGCCGTTCTCTATGGGTCCTTCGGCCCCCTACAATCCCGGCATGCCCGACCGACCCATCAAGGTCCTCATCGCGAAGCCCGGCCTCGACGGCCACGACCGCGGCGCGAAGGTCCTGGCGCGAGGGCTGCGCGACGAAGGGTTCGAGGTCGTTTACACGGGCCTGCGGCAGACCCCGGAGATGGTCGCGACCGCGGCGCTGCAGGAGGACGTCGACGTCGTCGGCCTCTCGATCCTGTCCGGAGCGCACATGACACTGGTGCCGCGGATCACGAAGCTGCTCAAGGACAACGGCCTCGACGACGTGCTGGTGACGGTCGGCGGGATCATCCCCGACGACGACGTCGGGCCGCTCAAGGATGCCGGTGTGGCGGCGGTCTTCGGGCCCGGCACGACGATCGCCTCGGTCGCCGAGTTCCTGCGCGCCAACGCGCGACCGCGCGACTAGGGTGGGGGAGTCGGGGACTCCCCGGGCCGCGGACGGCGCGACGACGCTGACCCAGTCGGCCGTGGCTGGTGACCGTCGCGCGCTCGCTCGACTCCTGACCGCCGTCGAGAACCGGACATCCATCGCCGAGGCGGCCCTTCGCGAGCTGTATCCGAAGGCCGGCCGCGCACACATCGTCGGGATCACCGGACCGCCCGGGTCCGGCAAGTCGACGCTGGTCGCTGCACTCATCGCCGCGGCGCGCGAGGCCGGTCGAGCCGTGGCCGTCGTGGCCGTCGACCCGTCCTCCCCGATCACCGGCGGTGCCCTCCTCGGCGACCGTGTCCGGATGCAGTCGTACGCCGACGATCGGGATGTGTTCATCCGCTCGATGGCATCGCGGGGTCACGCGGGTGGCCTCGCATCGACCACGACGGCCGCTGCCGCGGTCCTCGACGCCTCGGGCTTCGACCTGGTCTTGATCGAGACCGTCGGCACCGGGCAGAGCGAGGTGGAGGTGGCCGCGGCCGCCGACACGACCGTGGTCCTCGAGGCACCCGAGATGGGCGACGAGGTCCAGGCGATCAAGGCCGGACTCCTCGAGGTCGCGGATCTCGTCGTCGTCAACAAGGGTGACAAGCCGGGGGCGCTCCGGACCGCGGCGCAGCTCCGGGCGATGCTCGTGCCGACCGTCGCCCGTGGTGACGCACCCGAGGGACGACCGTCACCGAAACGTCCCGAGGTGCTCGTCACGACCGCCACGTCCGGCGAAGGCGTGCCCGAGCTCCTCGCCGCGTTGGATCGTCACCGGGTGGCCGCTCGCGCAGGGGAGGCGACCGAGCCGCGCCGCGCGCGTGCCCTTGCGCAGATCCGCGCGGTCATGGCCGATCGGCTCGCCGATCGTCTGCGCGAGCCTGCGCTCACGTCCGTGGCCGACGCCGTGATCGATGACGTCGCCGAGCATCGGCTCGACCCATATACGGCCGCGGACCGCCTCCTCGAGGCGATCGGCCGGGTCGAGGCGTGACCCGGGAGGCAGCGAGGTCGCCGGGTGTCGCCCGGCCACCCCTGTTCAGCCGCGCGTTCGTCCTGCTGTGGATCGCGGCGTTCGGCTTCTTCACGGCCGGCAATACGGTGCTGCCGGTGTCGTCCCGGTTCGCGGCCGGTCCGTTGGGCGCCGACTCTGCCGGCGTCGGCATCGCCATCGGCGTGTTTTCGGTGGCGGCGCTGGCCCTGCGGCCGGTGGTCGGCTGGGCATCGGACCGCTTCGGCCGTCGACCGCTGCTGATCCTCGGTGGGTCGCTGACGGTTGCGGCCCTCGTCCTGCATCTGTTCGTGACGACGCTGCCGATGTTCATCGTCGCCCGGGCGATCTTCGGCGTCGGTGATGCGTTCTTCTTCGTGTCGGCCGTGGCGGCGATCAGCGACATGGCACCACCGGAGCGCCGGGGCGAGGCGATCAATGTCGGGTCGCTGGCGGTGTACCTCGGTCTGGCCTTCGGACCGTTCCTCGGCGAGACGATCCTGGCTGCCCGGGATTACACCTCGGTCTGGATCGCGGCGGGAGTCATGGCTGCCGCGACCACGGTCATCAGCCTGTTCGTTCCGGAGACAGCGCCGGTCGCCCTTCGCCCCAAGGATCCTGATGGGAAGCCCCAGCGCAGCCCTCTGATCCACCCGGCAGGCCTGCTGCCGGGCTCGCTTCTGCTCGCTGGCACGTGGGGGATGGCCGGCTTCCTTGCGTTCGTGCCGCTCTATCTCGGGACCGTCGGGATGGGTGCCGCGGGGCCGGTCCTCGCGGAGTACGCCTTGATCGTCGTCTCGCTACGGATCATCTTCGTGCGGCTGCCGGACCAGATCGGGGCGGTGCCGCTGTCGGCATTCGCCCTCATCGGCTCAGCGGTCGGGATGACCATCCTCGGGATCGTGCGCGATCCGGTCGGCGTCTACCTGGGAACTGCCGTGTTCGCGTCCGGGATCGCGTTCCTGTTCCCGGCGTTGCTGGCGGTCGCGGTGTCACGCGTCGACGAGAACGAGCGGGGCAGTGTCGTCGGGACGACGACCGCCTT
>DATNFQ010000115.1:0-14709 GCA_035606295.1 Patescibacteria group bacterium | reverse complement strand
GAGGAGGCGCTCCGGCGCCGTCGGCCGGCGGTCTAAGCCGCGCCACCCTACCGGCGGATCGACTTACGGCGCGAGCCGCTGCCAGGCGCAGTAGGAGAGTGCGCCGCCCGGCTCGTGGATCTCGATGACCCCGGAACCGTCGACGGCGACCAGGTCGACGACCGGCAGCAAGTCCTCCGCCGAGTGCGACATGACACCGATGGAGCGGTCGTCGGGCGACCAGCACGGCACGTAGCGGTCGACCGGGCGATCGCTGATCGCTCGCGGATCAGCGCCGTTCGCCGCAGCCGTCATAAGGCGACTGACCTGCCTGGGTGTGCCGACCTCCTCGGTGCGGATGAACGCGATCCTCGTGCCATCGTTCGACCAGGCCGGGAGGACGTCGCTGTTCGCTCCATCGAGCAGCGTCTCCTGCCGCCACGCGCCGCTGGCGTCGAGTCGAGAGATCGCGATGTCGTAGTCGTTTGGTGCGGCCACGTGGTAGACCACCGATCTGCCATCTGGCGACCAGCCGAAGCCCATGTGAGACTCGCCAACGGCGAATGGCGCGGTGATCGCCATCTGGGCGGTGCCGTCCGGATGGATGACGTAACCGCGGTACACCCCGAGTCCCACCTCGACGCGGACCGCGATCCATGTCCCATCGGGAGACCACGTCGGGAGGCCGAACCGCATCGCCGGATCGCCGATCCGTTGCAGGTTGGTGCCGTCGCTGTTGACGAGCCGAAGCTCACCGGCCGTCGTCGTGAAGGCCAGCCGTCTGCCGTCCGGCGACCAGACCGCGGGGTCGCTGACGTAGAAGGGGTCGCTGACATAGAACTGGCGCCCGCCGGCCATGGGGATCGACGTCGCGTCGTCCAGATCCAGTACATGGAGGGAAAGCTGGCGGACGGAATCCACTTCGGACCAATAGGCGAGGCGTGTGCCATCCGGAGACCAAGCAGGACCGACCACCTCGCGGTCACCGCTGACGAGCAGCGTGCGACCCGTCCCGTCGGGCTGCACCGCGTAGATGCCCTCCCGGGTGGAGTACGCGACCAGACCGGCGCGAGCCGGGCCGACCGGCGGTGGCACGCGCCGCTGTGATCCGACCTGGAGCGCCACGACGGACGCGGCGACCAACAGGGCGGCCAGCACGAGAAGGACAGGCACGCTCCGCCGGGTCGGGTATGTCGATCGGGACGTCCCTTCGGACCGCCACACCGGACGCCGCCACGCGTGACGCTGGGTCATGGAACGTGTCTGGGCGTACACGTCGGCAAGTTCGACGTCGCGGGGTGTCGCCGCATCCGCCAGCCAGTCGGTGAGCTGACGCTCGAGAGTGTCGGGCGCCATCATCGGACCGCCTCCCCTTCCGCGTTGATACGTCCAAGGGCCGGCGGCGCCATCGTCCGACGGAGCTCACGCAGCGCTCGGTTGAGACGTGACTTCGTGGTGCCGACCGGGATGCCGACGGTTTCGGCGACTTCCGGAAGCGTCAGACCGAGGTAGTAGTGCAGCACGATCACCACCCGCAAGTCGGTGTGGAGGGTCCGAAACGCATGTTCGATGGCGGCACGGTCCGCGACTCTCGTCGCGACATCCGGGTCACCCCGGTGGACGTCGTGTAGTTCCACCTCGATCGACCAGCGACGCACGCGGCGAAGGACGTCCGTGCATGCGTGGACGAGCAGCCGGCGCATCCATGCCTCGAAGCGATCGGGGTCTCGCAGGGTCGGCAGATCGCGCCAGGCGCGGATCAGCGCCTCCTGGACGGCGTCCTTCGCGCGGTCCGGGTCACGGGTGATGAGCCGGGCGACGACATCGAGTCCGGGTGCGACCTCTGCCGCCAGCCGCTCGAAGGCGACATGGTCACCTCGTTGGGCCCGCACCACGAGTGTTCGGTCCATCCCGTCCCTCGCCCCTCACGACCTGCGGCCGTGTTCACCTTGCCATGGCGGACGAAGTGACGAAAGCGTTCGCGGATTCTCTTGGATCAGCTCCGGATCGGCGGAACGTCGAGGGCGTCGCGGGGTCAGCGGCCGTTGATGATCCCCGCCGAGGCCAGGAAGAGCCCGTACAGACCGACCGCCAGCCAGAGCAGACGCGCGACATCGGGGCGCTCCCAGAGCGGGACCGGTGTCGTGCCGCCGCGGTCATCAGCGATGACGCCGCGACCCATCCGGATCGCGATGGCCCGGCCCGAGCCGACGATGGCCAGGATGATCCCGGACATGAACAGGACGGCGACGACTGGCTCCACCGTTGGTCCCCCTGCTGTGACGGGCGTGCGGGCGGCCGTGACGGTGGCCGCCGCATCAGGACGAGGCGATGGTACTCGATGCCGGTCGTCCGGTCACCGCATCAGAAAGGACTACCGGTCCGCGCCCGCCATCGCTGCCATCCGCTGGGCCGGCGTGGGTGTCGCGGGATCGTCGAGTGCGGGCAGGTCCGTCGGCTCGATCGACCGCCAGTCCGCATCCGCGGTGATCGCTTCGTAGCCGCGCGCTAGTTCGAAGAGCCGCGGCTCGGACCACGCGGCGCCGATGAGCTGCAGACCGACGGGTAGACCCTCCGACAGGCCGGCGGGGATCGAGATCCCGGGGAGGCCCGCCATGTTGACCGGCAAGGTGCATGCGTCCGACAGGTACATCGAGACGGGATCCTCGAGGCGGGCACCGAAGCGGAACGCGACCGTCGGCGAGGTCGGTGCGACGAGCGCATCGAAGCCCTGGGCCCAGAGCGTATCGAAGTCGCCCTTGATCAAGGTCCTGACCTTCTGGGCCTTCAGATAGTAGGCGTCGTAGTAGCCGGCCGACAGCGCGTACGTGCCGAGCATGATCCGGCGCTTGACCTCTGGCCCAAAGCCCATCCCGCGCGTCGCGAGGTAGTCGCCGAGCACGTCGCGGCCCTCGCCGAGGCGGGGTCCGAACCGGATGCCGTCGTATCGGGCGAGGTTCGCGGACGCTTCCGCGGGCGCGACGATGTAGTAGGTCGCGAGGCCGTACTCGGTATGGGGCAGCGAGACCTCGTCGACGATCGCCCCGGCCGCCTCGAGCGCGGTGACGCCCTCGCGGATGCCCGTTTCGACACCGGGCTCCATGCCCGCGACGAAGTACTCGCGCGGCAGGCCGAGCCGCCTGCCCCGTAACGAGGTGGCCGCCTCGTCGTCGGACGTGGCGAGCGATAGGAGCTCGTCCGGGACGGGTTCGGGCGACGACGTCGAGTCGCGCTCGTCCCGCCCTGCGACCGCATGGAGGAGCGACGCCGCGTCGCGGACATCGCGCGCGAAGGGGCCGATCTGGTCGAGCGAGCTCGCGAACGCCACGATCCCGTAGCGGCTGACGCGGCCGTACGTCGGCTTCAGCCCGACGATGCCGGTCAGCGCCGCGGGCTGCCGGATCGAACCACCCGTGTCCGTGCCGATCGAGACCGCCGCGTGATAAGCGGCCACCGCGGCGGCCGAACCGCCACTCGAACCACCCGGAACGCGATCGAGCGCCCACGGATTCGCGGTCGGACCGAAGGCGGAATGCTCCGTGGACGAGCCCATCGCGAACTCGTCCATGTTGGTCTTTCCGAGGATCACCGCGCCGACGTCACGCAGCCGTTCCGTGATGTGGGCGTCATACGGGGAGCGGTAGCCATCGAGGATCCGCGAACCGGCGGTGCACTGCCCGCCTGCGACCGAGACGAGATCCTTGAGCGCCACGGGGATGCCGAGCATCGGATGAAGCTCGCCGAGGGCTGACGTCCCGGCCTCGCGCGCGGCGCGGATCCGGCCGTCTGCCGCGTCGGCCTCGGCCAGCGCACGGTCGCGGTCGATCGATAGCCAGGCATGCAGCCCGTCGTTCTGGCGATCGGCCAGATCGAGATGCGCCTCGGTCAGCTCGCGCGACGAAACGTCGCCCGACCGAAGCCGGTCCGCCATGTCGTGGGCGAGGAGGCGCGTGAGGTCGGTCACTCGCCGCCAAGGATCGCAGGTACGACGATGAACGACCCATCCTTGTCGGCGGCGTTGCCCAGCACCGCGTCCACGGGCAGCGACGGGCGCGTCGTGTCGTCACGCAGGATGTTCTCGAGCTCGATCGTCTGGGCAGTCGGCGCGATATGGTCGGTCGGGACCGTTGCCAGGATCGCGTATTGGTCGAGGATGTGGTTCAGCTGTCCCTCGAGCCGCTCGAGCTCCTCGTCGGTCAGCCCGAGACGAGCGAGATGAGCGACGTGTTCGACATCCGCGCGCGACAGGGTGGCCATCGCCCGATGATAGTCGGGTGCCGATGACCCCGCGCCTTCGCCCCATGACGCGTGACGACCTCGACCCGGCCGTCACGGCGATCCTGTCCGACCACTGGGGCGACCGTCGCGCCTGGTTCGAATTCACGCTTGGCAGCGCGGCCTGTCACTCCATCGTCGCGGATCTCGATGGCGAGGTCGTCGGAACGGGTGTCGCCACGGTCAACGGGCCCGTCGCGTGGATCGGCACGATCTGGGTCGCGCACGATCACCGGCGTCACGGGATCGGTGCGGCGCTGACGGATGCCGTGACAGACATCGCCTTCGCGGAGGGCGCCGAGACGCTCCTGCTGGTCGCGACGGACCGTGGGCGGCCGCTGTACGAGCGATCTGGGTTCGAGGTCCAGACCTGGTATCGGACGTTCGAGGCGCCCGAGAGCGACGAGGCTTACGCCGAGGGACGGCTCGCTCCGCCATCTGGCGCCACGATCCGGCCGTTCCGCCCCGAGGACATCGAGCCGATGGCGGCGCTCGACCGCGTCGCGACCGGCGAGGACCGCCGGCGCATCCTCGACGAGCTGGCGTCGCCGACCGGGACGCGCGTGTTGGAAACGGGTGACGGCGACATCCGCGGTTTCGTCGTCCGGGGGCCGTGGGGTGGTGGCGCGACGGTCGCGCCGATGCTCGATGACGCGCTCACGATCGTCGATGCCCGACGACGTGCCGGCACGTCTGGGAAACGCGTCCGCTGCGGGATCGTCCTCGAGAACGAGGCCGGTGCCGACGCGTTGGAACGCGCGGGCTGGACGGAGGCGTGGCGCGCACCCCGACTGATCCGCGGCGCACCGCTGACTTGGCATCCCGACCACCTGTGGGGCCAGTTCAACCACGCGATGGGCTGAGGCCGCGCACTCGCGCGACCCGACGCGGGCCCGACGCGTGACCCAAGGGTCCCTCCCGAACGCACCGATGGTGGGATGGTGGGCGCTCGCACCCGTCGCGAACCTATAGCAGTGATCACGACGTCCTGTCTGCAATGCGGCACGCCCGCCGCTCGCCCCGACGCGACCTTCTGCCGCCGCTGCGGCCTCCCCTATGGCGACGCCCCGCGAGCAGACGCCGAACTACCCACGTGCCCGACCTGCTACCGGACCGTCGACGACGACGGGCGGACCGACAGCCTCGATCTGCCCGGGCTCCGCGTCGACCTGCGTCACCACATGGCCGAGCACGACCGCCATCCGGTCGGTGATGACGAGTGGCTCGAGACGCTCCGCGAAGGCGACAAGATCCGCTGGGGCCGTTGGACCGCGCCGTTCGACACGGTGCGCCGCTACCTGGTCACGGGTCAGGTCGAAGCTGGTCGCAACCGGCAGCTGGCACACGACCTGATCGTGACCGCGATGACCCAGATCCGCCGTTTCGGGACCGAAGGCGTGATCCTCGGCGATCAGCCGGAATGGCAGGCCGCGAGGGTGGCGGTGTCCCAGCTGATGGAGCGCTACGCCACAGGACGTCGCTGAGCGACGTTCAACCTGCCCCGGCGACCGCCTCGCCGCTGGCATCCTCGAACAGCTCGTCGTAGCCGTACTGGTCCCAGTCGCGGACCCAGATCTCGGCGATCCGCCCGTCCTCGATGCGGTAGATCACGACCCGATCGATCTCGATCGATCGGCCGTTCCGTTCCACCCTCCAGCGAACGAGGCTCGCAGCATGGTCGTCGCTCGCGAGGATGTCGTCGACGCCCAACGGAGTGAACGCACCGTCGGTATCGCGAAACAGCCGCGTGTAGTAGGCGAGCACGGCGTCCTGGCCGCGGAACGTGCCGGCGTGGGGGCTCCGACCCGGGATGTGGAGGGCCAGATCCTCGGTGTAGAACGGCAGCGCGTCGGCGGCCTTGCCGGCGGTGAGCGCCTCCGAGTAGCGCCGGATGAGGTCGATGTTCGGGTGGGTCATGGTCTCCCCTGATCTCAGATGGTCTCGCCAGCCAACAGTCGTCGGAATGCGTCCTCGTCGAGCACGGGAACGCCCAGCTCCTGAGCCTTCGTGAGCTTGGATCCTGCCGCCTCGCCGGCGACGACATAGTCGGTCTTCTTCGATACGGAGCCGCCCGGCTTGCCGCCCGCTGACCGGATCGCCTCTTCGGCCTCCTGCCGGCTGAAGCCCGGCAGCGTACCGGTCACGACGAGCGTCTTGCCCGCGAGCGGTCCTTCATCGGCGCCCGCCGGTCGGGGCTCCGGCAGCTCGGGCTCGATGCCGGCCGCGGCGAGGTCGCGCAGCACGTCCCCGCCCGGTCCATCCGGGCCGAAATACGCCGCGAGGCTGGTCGCAACGGTCGGCCCCACGCCGTAGACGGCCTCGAAGGCCTCGGGTCCGGCCGTCTCGAGGAAGTCGGCAGCCCGTTCGAGCCACCCACCACCTGCGGGCACCTGCTCGACGAGCCAATCGCTCAGGTCGATCGCGGTCTGCTCGCCGACCTGCGGGATCCCGAGCCCGTTGAGGATCCGCGCCAGCGGCCGTCGGCGCGACTTCTGGATCGCCTTGTGCAGGTTCTCTGCGCTCTTCCGACCGAAGCGATCCAGCGACTCGAGGTCCTCGACCGAGAGCCTGTAGAAGTCACCGCGCTGGCGGATCATCCCGCGCTGAAGCAGCTGCTCGAGGACCTTCCAGCCGGCACCTTCGATATCCATCCCGCCACGCCCGACGAAATGCGAGAACTCCTGAGACACGCGCGCCGGGCATGCCTGGTTCGGGCAGTAGACGCGGACAGCTCCCTCGTCCTGGACGACGGGCGTGGCGCAGACCGGGCACGTCGCCGGCATCTCGAACTCACGCTCATCGCCCGTGCGCTTCTCGACGACCGGGCGGACGACCTCCGGGATCACGTCGCCGGCCTTCTGGAGGATCACGCGGTCCCCGATCCTGATGTCCTTGCGCCGGATCTCGTCGAGGTTGTGGAGCGTGGCGCGGGCGACCGTGGAGCCCGCGACCTTGGTCGGCGTCAAGTGGGCGACCGGCGTCAGCGTCCCCGTCCGCCCGACGTACGGGACGATGTCTTCGAGGGTGGACTCGACCTGCTCCGGCGGGAATTTGTAGGCGATCGCCCAGCGCGGCGCTCGGCTGACCATCCCCAGCTGTTCCTGCTGGTCGAACCGGTCGACCTTGACCACGACGCCATCGGTCTCGTACGGGAGCTCGTGGCGGGCCTCCCGCCACGTCTCGGTGAAGGCGATGACGCCCTCGATATCGAGCCCCCCCTCGTGATCCGGGTTCCCGGGAAGCCCGAGCGCCGAGATGCGATCGAGCGCGTCGCCCTGCGAAGTGAGGCTCCCGTCACCCTCTTCGAGGAGCTGGTACGCCCAGAAGGACAGCAGCCGACTCGCGGTGACCGATGGGTCCTTCTGGCGCAGCGACCCCGCTCCCGAGTTGCGTGGATTGGCGTACAGCGCGAGACCAGCCTCCTCGCGCTCGGCGTTGATGCGCACGAACTCGGCCTTGGGCATGAAGACCTCGCCGCGGACATCGGCGGTCGCCGGCTCGGCGAGGCGGTCCGGGATGACCGCGATCGTCCGAAGGTTCGGCGTCACGTCCTCACCGGTCGTGCCGTCTCCACGGGTCGCGCCCTGGACGAACCGTCCGCGCTCGTAGCGGAGTGTCACGGCAAGTCCGTCGATCTTGAGCTCGGCGACATAGCGCAGGTCAGCCGCCGGGTCCGGCGCCGCCGGGAGGCCCAGCCCACGGCGGACCCGCGCATCGAATGCGCGCAGCTCATCGTGGTTGAAGGCGTTCGCGAGACTGAGCATCGGCCGTCGATGACGGACTTCGTCAAAGACCTCACCGGTCGGCGCGCCGCCGACGTGTTGGGTCGGTGACGCCTCGGTGATGAGCTCTGGATACGCCGTCTCGAGCGCCACGAGCTGACGGAACAGCTGGTCGTACTCGGCGTCGCTGATCTCGGGCGCGTCCTGCTCGTGGTAGAGCATGTTCGCACGGTCGATAGCGGCAGCCAGCTCCGAATGGCGTGCGGTCGCCGCATCGATATCGAGCGCAGCCGCACTCTCGACGAGCGACTGGTCGACGGGCGGGAGTCGGACGGTCATGTCGGGAGGGTACCGAGCACGCGGCGTGGGTGCAGCGCTGCGATCGCCTTCATGGCTGCCCGGCGGGGTAGGCTGTCCACGTGGGTGTCTCGCATGCAGCCGATGCCGATCAGCGCCTGCTCGCCGCGGCCGCCGCAGGCGACGTCGCCGAGGTCAAGGCGGCGCTCGCGAATGGTGCGAACGCTGACGCACGCGATCCCGAGGGCACACCGGCGACGATGCTCGCCACGCGTGGGCATCACACGGAGGCGCTGCGCGCGCTGCTCGATGCGGGGGCCGACGTCGACGCCCAGGACGCGACCCTCGACAACCCGCTCCTGTACTCCGGTCGCGAGGGGTTCCTCGACATCATCCGCCTGGCCAACGAAGCCGAAGCCGACCCGACGATCACCAACCGTTACGGCGGGGTCGCCCACATCCCCGCGTCGGAGCGAGGGCACGTCGAGGTCGTCCGGTATCTGCTCAACGAGACCGACATCGACGTGGATCACGTCAACAAGCTGGGCTGGACCGCCCTCCTCGAGGCGATCCTGCTGTCCGATGGCGGTCCACGCCACCAGCAGATCGTCGAGCTGTTGCTCGAGGCCGGCGCCGATCCCGACCTGGCCGATGGCGACGGTGTGCGGCCGCTGACGCATGCGCGACACCGAGGTCAGACGGTGATCGCGCGGCTGCTCGAGGAGGCCGACGCACGTCCCTAGCCGATGAGCTCGAGGTTCGCGAGGCTCGCCAGCATGGTCTTGCGCCCGACCGTCGAGTCCTTGAACGCGACCGTGATCTCCTCGTCGCTTCGCGTGAGCTTCGAGGTCACGACGATCCCGTCGCCCCAGCGTCCGTGACGCACCCGGTCGCCGTCGCGGAACTGCCGCTCCCCGGGGATGACCGGGCGTGGCGGGCGCGCAGCGGCAGCCGTCTTCGAGGAAACGCCCAGCGACCCTGATGGGGCGCCTGCCTCGAACGCCTCGCGGCGCGCCGCGAGGTCGCGGCTCGGCCGGAAGGTCTCGCCCTCGCCGGGGGCGCCCGGACGGCCGCTGCCCTGGCGATACGCCGGCCCGGATCCTCGGGTCGGGGTGTTGAACCTCGTCGTCCGGCGCTGTCCGAACACGAGATCGAGGTCGAGCTCGCGTTCGGGTTCGTCGATACCGCCAAGACGGGGGCCGATCATCAGATCCGCAGGGATCTCGATCAGGAACCGCGACGGAACGGAGGCCTGCCCCATCCCCCACGTGGCGCGCCGCCAGGCATGTGACAGGTAGAGCCGCCGCTTGGCGCGCGTGATCCCCACGTAGGCGAGTCGTCGCTCCTCCTCGAGCTCGCGCTCGTCGTCGAGCGCGCGGCTGTGCGGGAACAGGCCCTCCTCCAAGCCCGCGATGAAGACGACCGGGAATTCGAGGCCCTTGGCCGCGTGGAGCGTGATCAGCGTGACGGCGTCCGCCTCGCCTTCGTACGAATCCTGGTCGGCGACGAGCGCGGTCTCCTCCAGCAAGCGGTCGAGGGCGTCCTCGGGCTCAAGGTCGTCGTAGCGCGTCGTGACCGAGCGCAGCTCGAGCAGGTTCGCCCAGCGATCCTCGCCATCCTCCGACCCATCGGCGAGCATCGCCCGGTATCCGGACGCCTCGAGCACCTCGTCGAGCAGCTCGGGGAGTGGCAGCACCCCGATCCGAGTCCGCATCTTCCGGACCAGTGCGGCGAACTCGGCCAGCGCGTTCCGCGTGCGCGGCGCGAGTGTCGGGATATCGCCGCGTGCCCCACGCTCGATCGCACCCCAGTACGTCCCGGGTTCGCCGGTCTCCGGTTCGGTCGCGGCCGCAGCCGCGCGCAGCGATTCGATGGTCTTGTCGCCGATCGATCGCGCCGGCACGTTGATGATCCGCTCGAAGCTGACGCTGTCGGTGTCCGAGCGCAGGACCCGGAGGTAGGCAAGCGCGTCCTTGACCTCGCGTCGTGCGTAGAACCGCGTGCCCCCGATGAGCTGGTACCGGAGGCCGTAGCGGAGGAAGGATTCCTCGATCGCGCGGGATTGCGCGTTCATCCGGTACATCACCGCGATGTCACGCGCGCGGAACTTGGTGTCCTCGTCGCTCTCGTCCGCGCGACGCGTGAGGTCCGTGCCGCGTCCGCCGACCAGTGCCTCCACCTGGCGGGCGATCCACTCGGCCTCCTCGTCTTCGTTGTAGGCCTCGAAGCGCTGGATCTTGAGACCGCCCTTGATGTCGGTCCACAGCTTCTTGTCCTTGCGGGCCGTGTTGTGCGAGACCACGGCATGCGCGGCGTCGAGGATGAGTTGGGTCGAGCGATAGTTGCGCTCGAGCTTCACGACCGTCGCGTTCGGCCAGTCGCGCTCGAAGTCGAGGATGTTGCGCAGGTCGGCGCCACGCCACGAATAGATCGACTGGTCGTCGTCGCCGACCACCGCGAGGTTGCCGCGCTTCCGGGCGAGCGCGTTGACCCATAGGTATTGGGCTCGGTTCGTGTCCTGGTACTCGTCGACGTGCAGGTAGTGCCAGCGATCCTGGTAGCGGGCCAAGACATCCGGCACTTCGTCGAACAGGCGCACGGCCTCGAGCAGCAGGTCGTCGAAGTCGAGCGCCCGCGCGCCACGGAGTCGCTCCTGATAGCGGGTCGCCAGGCGCGCGATCGTCCGCTCGCGATGGTTCGAGGCGTTCTCGGAGAGGAACGTCGGGTCGAGCATCTCGTTCTTCGCGCGGCTGATGGCGGCCAGGACGACGCTCGGTCGGAACTCGCCGGTCAGTGGCATGTCCTCCTCGCGGAGGATCTGCTTCATGAGTGCCTGCTGGTCGTCCGTCTCGTAGATCACGAACCGCCGGCTGATACCGATCGCCTCCCCGTCGCGCCGGAGCACCCGGGCGCACAGCGCATGGAACGTGCCGGCCTGGACGTCGCGACCGCCTTCGCCGACCAGGCTGATGATCCGTTCCCGGAGCTCGGCGGCGGCCTTGTTCGTGAACGTCACGGCCAGGATGCGGAACGGCGGGACCCCCTTCACGCCGACCAGATACGCGATCCGGTGAGCGAGCACGCGGGTCTTGCCGGAGCCGGCGCCGGCCAGGATCAGCAATGGCCCATCGGTCGTCGTGACCGCCCGCGCCTGCTCCGGGTTGAGCGCGCGGAGGATCTGCGCCTCGCGTTCGGCTCGTCGTTCGGCGAGGACCTTCGGATCCGGGCTGTCGGGAAGCGGTGCGGTCGGGTCGCGCTCCGGCGTATCCCCGCCGGCGTCACGCAGCCACTCGGGCTCGTCAGGGACCGTGTCCGAGACCTCGGCTGCGACGGTCCCGGGTGTCCCGAGGGCGTCGTCGAGGGTGGGGTCGCCGGGCCGGCGACGGGTCCTTGGGCTCACTCCCTCATTCTAGGTCGAGGCACGCTCCCGAGCCTTTGCCCGTCGGCCGAGAGAACTAGGAGGACGCGCGGCCCCGACGGATGGCGTACGCGATCGCTTCGAGCAGGTAGATGAACGCCAGGACGACGGCCTGACCGGACCCGATCGGGAGCACTGAGACGAGGAAGACCGGCACGACGACCGCGAACCAGAACGCGTTCTGTCGGACGAAAGTGAGCGCACCGCGGCCGATCTGTTCGATGAGCTCGTCCACACGGCGACGCTACTCCACCGCCGTCGCCGAGATCGCCTACCCGGCGGGTTCGACCTGGTCTGCGGGTGGCGGCGCGATCTGGACGGGCTCGTTCCACTTCGTGAAGGTGCCCTGGACCGTCAGCTTCCCGAGGTCGCCCAGGTCGACCACGGCCGTCGCGTCCGAGACACGGGTGGTGGCCTGGTCGATATGGAGCGTCAGGTCCACGGTCGAGTTCGAGAGGTCGGGAAGCTGGACCGGAACGGGTAATGCACTCGGCGTCGCACCGATACCGCCGCTGGCGGCGGGAGCGAGGTCCCCAGGCTTCAAGGTGAGGGTCAGCGTGTAGCACGTCCCGCCCGCACACGGGGCATCCGCGCCCTTGGCCGGCTTCAGGTCGGATCGGGCGAGGAGGTCGGTCAGGCCCTTGAGCGGCTGCTGACGCTCGCCGTTGAGCGGGATCGATCGGTACTTCGGGCCCGTGAGCGTCGTTTTCACGTAGATCGCATCGGCCACGATCACATCGCCCGCTAGGTTGAAGAGGCTCGGTGCCGAGAAGGTGGCGTGCAGCTTGCTGTTCTGGAGGTCGAGATCGGCGTTCGCCGTGGAGCCGGAGAGATCGATCGGCGTGGCACTCCCCGTCCCGAGGGGATCGAGCGCGACCTTGCCGTCGGCCGTCAGGTCGACGTGGACGCTGGTGGCCGCCGCAGTGGAGGTCGCGGCCGCCGCGAGGATCTCATTCGGATCGGAGAGCAGCTTGACGGAGCTCCCCTGACAAGCGGCGAGGACGAGCGCCGCGAGGAGCGGAGCGATCGCGAGACGTGTGAAGCGCATGCGGCCAGCGTCCCCCGGGACGACGAGGACTGTCAAACGCCGATGGCTACGAGACCGGAGTGGAAGGGGGGCTCGTGGTCGGGGGTGGCGGTGGGGTCGTCGAGGTCATCCAGGCCGGCGGCAGCGCGGGAGGCTCCACGCGGTCGACCTCTACCTCGATGCCACCGACCCAGCCTGCGACGAGGTTGTAGAGCAGGCACAGGACCGCGGTGAAGACCCAGCCGATGAGCCCATAGACGAGCGCAGCCACGATCGCGACCAGCAGCAAGCTCAAGCCGTTGCCCACGGCCTGCGTCGGTCCGCCGTTCACCGACACGCCCGTGACCGCGACGAGCAGGAAGAACGGGATCGCGAAGACCGCGACGATGACCATGTACATCAGCGCCACGACCGTCGCGGTCTTCACCACGCTGAAACGACGGATCCGAACCATCTCATCCCTCCCGACTTAAGTCAGTCGGCCGAGTATGAGCGGCGGCCGGGGGCTTCCGGAAGCGTTCGGATCGACGCAGTCGCCGGTGTCAGTCCTCGACGACGGTCTCGTTGTCGTTCGCCGCCAGGCGATGACCTTCGACGTCGTCCGCGGCCTCGTCCTCGTCAACCACGGTCTCGTCGTCGTTGCTCGCGAGTCGATGTGCCTGGACATCGTCCTCGTCGGGTGCGGTCTCGTCGCCGTCGTCGACCGTCTCGTTGTCGTTCGCCGCGAGGCGATGTCCTTCGACGTCCTGCGGCTCGTCATCGACGACGGTCTCATCGTCATTCGCCGCGAGGCGATGTCCTTCGACGTCGTCTTCGTCGATCACGACCTCCGGCTCGATCGTGCGATCCGTCATCGTGCATCCTCCGTTGCATGGGTCCCCGGGAAGGGCTGTCACCAAGACAGGCGTGCGCGCGGCAGAAACTGTTCGAAATCCGCTCAGGGCTCGAGTCGCGCAAGATTACGTCGCGCGGCGATCACCGTGGGGTGGTCGCTCGTCACGACTCCGTCGAGGAGACCGATCGCTCGCTCGAAGGCCGCGCGCGCCTCATCCATTCGCCCGCTTCGCCGAAGCACCGTGCCCAGATTGACGAGGGTCGTGGCGAGCGCCGGGGCATCCGGGCCCTGGGTGCGCTCCTTTATCTGGAGTGCCCGTCGATAGCGCGCTTCGGCGGCTTCGAGGTCCCCGCGGCGCTGGTCCAGTGCCGCCAGGTTGTTAAGCGTCACGGCGTACTCGCGGTGCTCCTGGCCGACGGCGACCGCGAGGTCCACAAGGACGCGCTCCAGCAGCTCGGTCGCCTCGTCGTCCCGACCGAGATCCGACAGGATCGCGGCAAGGCCCGCACGATCGAGGATCGTCGCGAGATGCTCGGGACCGGAGGTGCGCTCGCGGATCTCCACCGACCGCCGCGCCAGCGGTTCGGCGGTCTCGGGATCACCTTGGGCATGGGCCAGGCCCGCGAGGTTGTGATAGATCGCCGCCATGTCAGGGTGGTCCTCGCCATGCCGCGTTCGAGTGATGCCGGCAGCTTTCGTGTAGGCCTGCGCGGCATCGTCGAACTCGCCCGAGAACTTCCCGAGGACACCGATGGCATTCCAGACCTCAGCAGCCTGCTGCGAGTCGTCTCCGAGCGACGTCGTGGCGACCACGAGAGCGCGGTCGAGCGTGGCCCGCGCGCCGGCATAGTCGCCGCGCAGGCGCTCGCCATGGGCGCGGTACATCAGGGCCCGGACCTCGATCCGTCGCGCCTCGGGCTGGTCGGGCTGCTCGGCGACGAGCAGGAGGGCCTCCTCGAGCTGTTCCTCAGCGTCCTCACCGCGTTCGATGAGGGCCAGTCCCCACTCGGACTGCGCTTCCGCCCTGGCGGTCGGTGTCACGGTCGTCGACATCGTTCGCTGGATGTGCTCGAGTTGCGCCTCGACTTCGCGCGCGTTCCCCGCCGCGAGGTTGAGGCGAATGAGACCTGCGCTTGCCAGGACTTCGACCGAGGCG
>DATNFQ010000114.1:0-6137 GCA_035606295.1 Patescibacteria group bacterium | reverse complement strand
CTACGTGGTCACGGCGGTGATGCAGGCATGCGCGATCCCGTTCGTCCTGCTTGCTCGCCGCGAGCGAGCCGCGTCGGATCCGATCGAAGCCTGACGCCCACACGCTGATAGGCGCGAAGGCCACTGTCAGGAGGAAGAGCGAAGGTGGTGGGCGATACTGGATTCGAACCAGTGACCCCGCGGATGTGAACCGCGTGCTCTAACCACTGAGCCAATCGCCCACGGAGCCGAGATGCCGGTCGGCGGCATCACGACCGACCGCGATCATAGCCGCAGCCCCGGCCAGCGGGCAACGATCGCGTCCGGGTCTCCGCCGTCTACGACCACCAGCTTCTGGCGGCTCGAGGCCCCCGCCACGATGCGGACTGACGTCTTCGGCACGCCCAGCTCCTCGGCGATCAACCGGATCAGCGCGTTGTTGGCGCCGCCCTCGACCGCCGGCGCACCCACACGCGCGCGCAGGATCCCGTCGGAGACGCCATCGATCTGGTCGAGCGCCGCCCTCGGCGTGAGACGGACGGCAAAGCGGACGTCGCTCGGGCTCAAGACCTCACAGCATCCGCCACAGGAAGCCGAGGACGATCAGGACGATGAAGCCCGACCAGTCGATCATCCCTGACTGCGGCAGCATGCGGCGCACGGGGGCGAGGATCGGCTCCGTGGTCTGGTAGAGGAACGCCGACGCTCGGTTTCGCCCCATGGGGTCGACCCACGACATGATCATCCGCCCGAAGACGAGCGCCCACAGCGCCATCAGCAGGAACTGGAAGAAGTTGACGAGGAACGCCCCAGGCACGGCTGGAGTCTACCAGCCGCTGTTCAGTCGCCAGCCGGAGCATGGCTGTGTTCAGGCTCGTCGGGCGCGTGCCGGTGCGGGCGCTCGCCGAAGATCGCCCGACCGACCCGGACGAGCGTCGCGCCCTCCTCGACGGCGACCTCGAAGTCATCGGTCATCCCCATCGAGAGCTCGGCACCGAGCGGCGCGCCAGCCGAGCGCAGCTCCTCCGAGATCCCGCGGAGGTGGGCGAACGTGGGACGCGCTGCCTCTGGATCCGCGACCAGGCGGCCGATCGTCATCAGACCCCGCACGTCGAGGGCATCGAGGCCGGCCATCGCGTCGAGCGCCCCTTGGAGCTGGCCCGGTGCGAACCCCGCCTTCGACGGATCGTCGTCGACGTTGACCTGCAGGAGCACCGCGTAGCGGCTGGCGGGTCCGGCACCTCGCACCTCCCGTGCCAGGCGGTCGAGGCGCTCCGCCAGGCCGATCGAATCGACCGTCTGGATCACATCGAACGTCTCGAGCGCACGGCGCGCCTTGTTGGACTGCAGGGGCCCGACGAGATGCCACGTGACGCCGGGCAGCGCGTCGACCTTCCCCTCGGCCTCCTGGACACGGTTCTCGCCGAGCGGCGTGATCCCGGCATCGACCGCTACGCGAAGACGTTCCGCCTCGACGGTCTTGGAGATCGCGACGAGCGTGACCGTCGATGGTTCGCGGGCCGCGCGCTCGCATGCGGCCGAGATGCGCGCTTGGACGGCCTCGTAGGCGGCACGGAAGGCGTCGACCTGGGCCGGTCGTTCGATCATCGGTAGCTCGCCGGCCACACGCCGGCGCGGATCACTTGCGGCGCAGGAAGCTCGGGATCTCGAGGTCGTCCGCGTCGTAGGTCGTCGGCCGTCGGGCGGCCGCCGAGTCACCCGCTGTGCGCTCGACGCGCGGTGCCGATGTCACGGCCGGCTCCTCGTCGCGGGCCGGCGCCGGGCTGAACATGCCGTCGCTGCCCTGCTCGCGCTGGCGCTCGAGCTCCTGGAGGAAGTCACGCTCGTGGGAGACACGACTCGCCGCGCTGCCTTCCATCACGCCGGACGCCTCACGCTGGACCGCAGGCTTGCGCTTGCCGCCGTCGAAACCGGTCGCGACGACCGTGACCATGACCTCGTCGCCAAGCCGCTCGTTGAAGCTCGTCCCGAAGATGATGTTGGCCTCCGGGTCGGCGGCCTCCTTGATGGCCTCGGCGGCTTCGTTGACCTCGAACAGCGAAAGGTTCGACGAACCGGTGATGTTCCAGAGGATGCCCTGCGCACCGTGGATGTCGAGCTCGAGCAGCGGGCTGGCGATGGCCTGCTGGGCGGCCTCGACGGCGCGGTTCTCGCCCGTGGCCCGGCCGATGCCCATCAGGGCCGAGCCCGCGTCCTTCATGATCGCGCGCACGTCGGCGAAGTCCTGGTTGATCAGCCCCGGCATCGTGATGATGTCGCTGATGCCCTGGACGCCCTGGCGCAGGACGTCATCGACGACGCGGAAGGCGTCGAGGATGCTCGTGTTCTTCTGGACGACGTCCTTGAGACGGTCGTTCGGGATCGTGATCAGCGCGTCGACCTGCGTCTTGAGCTCCTCGGCCGCCTTCTCTGCGACGAGCTTGCGCCGGTTGCCTTCGAAGGCGAAGGGCTTGGTCACGACGCCGATCGTCAGGGCGCCCGAATCCTTGGCGATCTGAGCCACGATCGGGGCAGCGCCCGAGCCGGTCCCACCGCCGAGCCCGGCCGTGATGAACACCATGTCCGAGTCCTGGATCGCGGCCGCGATCTTGTCCGAGTCCTCTTCCGCGGAGCGCTGACCCATCGAGGCATCGCCGCCGGCACCAAGCCCGCGGGTGACCTTGTCACCGATGCGGATCTTGTGCGGCGCGTCTGACTGAAGCAGCGCCTGGGCATCGGTGTTGCAAGCGATGAACTCGACACCCATCATCTCTGCCCGGATCATCCGGTTGACGGCGTTGCTCCCGCCACCTCCGACGCCGATGACGCGGATCAGCGCGAAATTCTCGGAATCGGAACGCAACGCCATGGGGTTCTCCTCCGGTGACCCTCGGCGGGTCCTGGGCGGTGTCATCGGGTTGCTCTGGAGTGTCTCTGGTCTCGCGCGCTCGGGTGACCCGTGCCTCGTTCTGCGGGTCCGTGAGGCGCGGAGTATACCGCCGAGTCCAATGGGCGGACTATCAGGAGGCTGACTCTGGTGGAGTCCGGTGCGGAGAGGCACCGTTGCGTCCGGCTGGAACCTCCCGATATCCATGCGGCGAACATCGGAACATCACGTGTTACGACTGTCGTCCTCCGGTGGAAGTCGCCGGCGGTACTCGCGCCCGGTGACGATCAGGATCACCGACGTCGCGAGACCGAGCACCGCTGACCAGAGTCTGAGCCCGTCCACCTGGCCGTCCGCGAGCTGCCAGACCATGGTCGCGATCCACAGGACCAGCAGGATGACGCCCAGCGGCAGGACCGAGCGCAACAACCAGCGCGCCCGCGGCGAGACCTTGACGGGATCGTTGCCGGCCATCGGTCAGCCCTCGATGAAGCTGAGACGCACCGTTCGCTCGGCGTTGTCCGCGTTGGGGTCGAGCAGGCAGATGGACTGCCAGGTCCCAAGCGCCAGGCGGCCATCCAGCACGGGAACGGTCAGCGATGGTGCAGCCAGAAGCGGCACCACGTGGTCCGCGCCATGCCCGACGGACCCATGGCGATGGCGGTACAGCCGGTCTTCGCGCGGCAGCAACCGGTCGAGCGCATCCATCAGGTCGTCATCCGATCCAGCGCCGATCTCGACGACCACCAGACCAGCCGTCGCATGCGGCACGAACAGGGATAGCAACCCGTCGTCGGCGTCGATGTCCGAGAGGAACGCGGCGCACGCCGCCGTCAGGTCCGCGACGCCGCGAGCCGAGCCCGTGCGGACCGTGAGCTCGCGGGTATCCAATCGCGGCCGCGCGGTCTAGGGGAAGATCGAGCGGAGCGCGTCCCGGATACGGCCGATGCCGCCGCCCGCGGGCGCCGACTCGTAGCGGATCGACTCGCCGTCGACGAGCGTCGTCGCGCCCCACTGGAGCAGTCCGACGCTCGTGCTGTAGGCCGGGGTCAGGAGCGTATCGACCAAGCCGCCGATCCCCGTCGGGGCCGCGACCCGCACCGGCATCTCGAGCACATCGCGACCGAGCTCGGCGATGCCGGCGAGCTGCGACGAGCCGCCGGTCAGGATCACGCCGGCGGGGAGCTGCCGGACGCCCGCCGCGCGGATCTCGTTGCGCAGCAGCTCGAACGTTTCGCGCATCCGCGCTTCGATGACCTGGGAGACCTCGAGTCGGCTGACGGTCCGCCCGGCATCCTCACCGAGGACGCTGACGCTGATCTCCTCGTCTTCGCCGACAGAGCGCAGATCCGCGGTGCCCTCGTTGATCTTCAGCTCCTCGGCAGTCTGCAGGGACGTCTTGAGGACGGCCGCGATGTCGTTGGTCACGTTGTTGCCGCCGATCGGCAGCACCCGGGTGTGGAACGGCGAGCCGTCGAGGAACAAGGCCAGGTCGATGGTGCCGGCACCGAAATCGGCGACCGCGACGCCCAGCTCCTTCTCGGTCTCGTTGAGCACCGCCTCGGCCGACGCCAACGAATTCACGACGAGCTCATCGATCTTGACGCCGGCCGCGGCGACGCACTTCGAAAGGTTGGTGACGGGCGTGGCAGCGGCGGTGACGATGTGTGTCTCGACCTCGAGCCGTAGCGCGCTCATGCCCAGCGGGTCCTTGACGCCCTCCTGCCCGTCGACGGAGAAGCCTCGCCGCTCGACGTGGAGCACCTCGCGGTTCGATGGGATCGGCACCGCGCGTGCGACGTCGATCGCGCGATTGATGTCCTCGCGGCTGACCTCGCGGTGGTGGCCGGTGACCGCGACCTGCCCCGGCGAGTTGAGGCTCTCGACGTGCTGACCGCCGACACCGACGAAGGCGCGGTCGATCTTCCAGCCCGACAGTCGCTCCGCCTTTTCGACCGCCTCGGCGATCGAGTGGACGGTCTGGTCGATGTTGATGACGACGCCCTTCTTGAGACCGGAGGCGGGGACGGTCCCGTGGCCCATGATCGTGAGCCGGCCGTCGCGTGCCACCTCGCCGATCAGCGCGCACACCTTGCTCGTGCCGACGTCGATGCCGACGAGGACCGCTTCACGTTCCACTGTGTCCGTTCGTCTCCCGTCTGGGCCGGCTTATAGGAAGTGCCGGCGGATGAGCGCCACGTTGTCGAAGATCCGGAGCCCGAAGGCGAGAAGGGCCACCAGGTACAGGTCGAGCCCGAGTCGATCGCCGATGAACGTCAGCAAGACCGCGATGATCGCGTTGACGAGGAAGCCGCTGATGAAGATGCGATTGTCGTAGACCCCATCAAGCTCCGCACGGACCGCTCCGAGCACCGAATCGAGCGCGGCGAGGATAGCCACGGCCGAGTACCGGCTGAGCTCGAAGCCGACGTTGATGTTGAGGACGAGGCCCGCCAGGACGCCCACGAGGAGCCCGAGCAGGGGAAGCAGCACGTGGTCCCTCGTCCTCCTCCGTCAGGTTTCGGCAAGGCTATCACGGTGCAGCGCTCGCGCTGGGATGGGCCGAAGCCTTCGGGCTCGGCAGCGGCGTGGCCTTGGGGATGTACGTCCCGTCGGTCTCGGACGCGAGGATGACCCGCTCGACGAGTGGCTCTCGGCCGACCAGCAGGCTCCGCAGGAGGCGCACCTGCCCGGGGATGAGCTCGGGTGTCCGCAACGTCGGCGTGTAGAAGCCGAAGACGGCTTCCCAGGACGTCGGCTGGGTGCGGACGGTGAAGCCATTGGCGTCGCTGACGAAGACGGCCAGCTTCTGGGCCGCGCTACCGATATCGGCCGGCAGCAGCGAGCCCAGGCGAGTCGCCGCATCGAGGTCGACGCGATCGAGCGACTGCCCGACCGACAACCCGACCGACGCTGCGCGGCGGTCCTCGACGACGGGCAGCGACGCCGCGCTGTCCGGCGGGACCTCCGGCATCCGGGCGAACAGCCGTCCCTCCGCATCGACCAGATAGCGTCGCTCGCCGACACGCCAGACGAGGATCGGTGTCCGCTCCCGGAGCGTGACCCCGACCGTATCCGGCAAGCGGGCGCCGACATCGACCGAGCGGACGGTCGGCAGCTCGCGGATCTTGTCCTCGTACGGCTTGGTCACCATGCCGAAGAGGTTCGAACCACGCGCGTCATCGAGTGCCGCGACGACCGTGGCCTGGTCGGTGAACGACGCCCCGTCCACGACGGTGTTCTCATACGCGAAGACCGGCGAGTTGGCGAC
>DATNFQ010000113.1:0-23986 GCA_035606295.1 Patescibacteria group bacterium | reverse complement strand
TCGAGGCGTCTGGGCCGGACCACGAGAAGTCCTTCCGCATCGAGGTGTGGGTCGACGGCGAGCAGCTCGGGGTCGGTGAGGGGCCGTCACGTCGGACCGCCGAGACCTCGGCGGCGGCGCAGGCGATCGAGCGGATCCGCGCCGAGCGGGCAGCAGACAGACTCGCGCATGCGGAACGGCCCTCGTCCGGTGGCGACGGCCGTCAGCGCCGAGCCCAGCGCGAACGTCGACCCGCCTGATGACCACCAACCCGGCACCGCCCAGGCTGCTCGCGCTCCGGGTCCAGGGCTTCAAGTCCTTCGCCGAGCGAACCAACGTCGAGTTCGGCGGGGGGATCAGCGCCGTCGTGGGCCCGAACGGGTCGGGCAAGAGCAACCTCGCCGATGCCCTCCGCTGGGCGCTTGGCGAGCAGGGTCGTGCGCTTCGGTCGCGCAAGGCCGAGGACGTCATCTGGGCCGGTTCTGAGAAGCGCACCGCCCAGGGCATGGCCGATGTCACGCTCGTCCTGGACAACGCCGACGCGCTGCTGCCGGTCGATTTCCAGGTCCTCGAGTTCGGGCGGCGGCTGTACCGGAGCGGCGAGAACGAGTACCTCCTCAACAAGCAGCGCATCCGGCTTCGTGACCTCGTCGACCTGCTGGACGCCGCGCATCTCGCCGACAACGCATTCCTGTTCATCGGACAGGGCATGGTCGACCAGGCGCTCGCACTCCGACCCGAGGAGCGGCGTCCGCTGTTCGAGGAAGTCGCGGGGGTCCGGCGCCATGAGCGCCGGCGACGGAAGGCGGAGGAGCAGCTCGCAGAATCGGAGGCGAACCTCGCGCGGGTCGATGACATCCTTGCCGAGCTCCGCCCGCAGGCCCGTCGCCTCGCGGCGCAGGCCGAGCAGCAGACCGCCCGCTCGTCGATCGCCGACGAGCTCGCCACGGCACTGCTCGCCTCGACGCACGCGCGCTGGCACGAGGCTGCGTCCCGGCTTTCCGTCGCTTCCGAGCGGCGTGTCACGTCTGACGCCGAGGCCGCACGAGCGATGGCCGATCTCGCGTCGGCGGAGGCGGTCGCTGCGGCGCTGGCGGGCGAGCTGTCGGCGCGTGCCGATGCCGAGCGAGAACGCCGCGAGACCCACGAGACCGCACGGGCCGCCCTGACCGATCTGCAGCTGCGGGACGGGCGACTCGGATCGGAGCTCGACGCCATCGAACGCGATCGCGTCCGGCTTGCCGACGAGCGGGCGACCGCGGACGCCGACCTCGCGAACCATCGGCGAGCGGTCGTTGCGCCGGTCCCGGCCCGGGATCTCGACCTCGAGGCGGCCGTCGGTGCCGCGGAACGGGAGCTAGCCGACGCCCTCTCGGAACTCGCATCGTTGCGTTCCGAGTCGACGGCACGTGGCGAGGAGGCCGCCGCCATCCGACGCGCGGAGGCCGCTCGAGCGGCAGAGGCGGAGACCGCACGTCGCCGACTCGCCGAGGCCGAACGGCAGGCCGCTATCGAACGGTCCGCGGCCGAGACAGCGGCTACGCGTCGCGACGAGGCATTTACACGCTCCGAAGCCGCACGCCGCGCGCTCGAATTCGCGGTCGCCGCCGAGCGCTCCGCCCAGACCGCCGCCGAGACGGCGCGCACATCGCTCGAAGCTGCTGATGCGCAGCGGTCGAGTGCCGCGGAACGGCTCGCGGGGTCGTCGACGGCAGCTGCCGCACTCCGCGGCCGGGTCGAGGCCCTCGGTGGTCAGCTCGACGAGGACGAGCGACGTCCCATCGCGCGCGCAGCCAAGAAGGTCGGTGGCCGGCGGCTGGACGAGGACCTCGTCGTCGATCAGGAGCTCCGAGCGGCCGTCGAGGCAGCCCTGTCCGATCGTGCCCGCGCCTATCTCGTCGCATCGGCCTCGATCGCGGATCTCGCGGGCGAGCGAGGTCGTTTGGTGGTCGAGGAACGCCTGACCGGTGGCAGCACAGGCCAGGACGCCGCGACCCGACGATGGCTCGACGCCGTCGCCGGCGCCGGTGGTGGCCGACTCGTGGATGTCGTCCGGCGCGATGCGACGGGTGGCGTCCGCCGTCTGCTCGAGCGGACCGTGTGGCTGCCGGACCTTGCCGCCTGTCTCGCGCTGCAGGCGCAGATGCCAGCTGGCTGGCTGGCGGTCCCGCGTGACGGGTCAGCGGTCGTCGACGACACCGGGATCGCGCTCGGCGCATCGGAGGGCGCTCTCGAACGACGAGCCGAGCACAGCCGTCTGTCGACCGACCTCGAACGCCTTGACGGTGAGCTCGGCGAGCTCCGGGCACAGGCCGATGGGGCGGCACGGGCCGCGGAGCAGGCCCGCTCGGCCTTCGACGCTGCCCGCGCTGAGGTGTCACGCCTCTCCGGCGAGCGTCGGCAGATGGAGGAGGCGGAGCGGTCGGCCGTTCGCGAGACCGAGGCTGCGACCCGCGAGGCGAGCTGGCATGCGGCCCAGCAGCAACGACTCGATGCCGATGTCGCCCGGTTGCGGGACGCGCTCCCGGCCGACCCGGTCGCGACCAACGCGACGAGCGACGCCCCTGAAGACGCGACCGCGATCGCGACCTGGGAAGCGCGCGCGGGCGAGCTCCGAGAGCGACGGGATCGTATGGCGGCCCGACTCGCCGAGCACGACGGCACGCGGCGGGATGCCGAACACGGCCGAGCGCGGGCTGAGGCCGCTGTGTCCATGGCCGAGGAACGCATCGCCCGGGCCGACCGCGAGTCCGCGACGCTCGTCGAACGTGAGGCGGCGCTCCGCGCCGAGCGTGACCGCCTGGGGACCGACATCGCAGTTGCCGCCACGCGAGAACGGGATGCGCGCGAGGCACTCGCTGCGCTTCACTCGGCGGATGCGGCCGACCGGTCGCGACTGGCCGAAGCTGAACGCGAGGCCTCAGCGGCCCGAGAACGCCTGCGCACCGCCGACGACCGAGTTCGCGCCGCGGATCACACCGAACTCGAGGCTCGGCTCGGTCTCGAATCGCTGCGCGACGGCGTGCTCGTCGAGCTTGCGGGGCTTGGCGACCTCGGCTTTGCCAGCCTCGGGATCCGTCCGGCCGCGCCTCCGTCCGATGACGTCCTGGACGAAGCGCTCGATGGCGAGGGTGACGCCCCCGACGCGGGTGCTCTCGAAGGCGCCCTGACCGAGATCGCCGAGCGATGGGCGACCGAGCCGCCGCCGACCGATGCACCGGCGCCTGGGCGCGTGGCCCAGCTGCGGCGTCGATATCACGAGCTCGGAGCAGCGAACCCGTATGCGGTCGAGGAATATGACGAGCTGAAGGCTCGGCTCCAGTCGCTCGAGGGGCAGGGCGAGGACCTGCGCTCCGCGATCGCGAAGACGCGCGAGCTGATCGCCGAACTGGACCTCTTGATCGCGACGCAGTTCCGCACGACCTTCGCGGCGCTCGAGACGGCATTCGAGCGACGCTTCGAGCAGTTGTTCGGGGGCGGCTTCGCCAGGCTTTCCCTGACCGACCCGAGCGACCTCGGCGCGACCGGCGTCGAGATCGTCGCGCGGCCGCCGGGCAAGAAGCCGCAGGCACTCGCGATGCTGTCGGGCGGTGAGCGTGCGCTGACCGCGGTCGCCCTGTTGTTCGCGATGCTCGAGGTCCGGCCGGTGCCGTTCTGCGTCCTCGACGAGGTCGACGCGGCTCTCGACGAGGCAAACATCGGCCGCTTCGCCGATGCCCTGCGGTCATTGGCCGATACGACGCAGTTCATCGTCATCACCCACAACCGCGGCACGATCGAGGCCGCCGACGCGCTTTATGGCGTGACGGTCGGCGACGACTCGGTGTCCCGCGTGATCAGCCTGCGCCTCGATGAGGCACAGGCGTTGGCATCGGAGCGGCGCGGCGAGCTGACCGCGGCGGGCTGATGGCGTTCTGGCGACGTCGGCGCGAGGAGCCGAAAGAGGCAGCGCCGATCGTTCCGGTCGAGCCGGAGGCGCCGACCGTGCCGGAGGCGCCAGCTGAGCCAGAGGTGCCGGTCGAGCCGGAGCCCGTTGCCGAGTCGATGCCGCAGGCCCCGATCGAGGATCCGCCGCCGTCGGCTGAACCAGAGCGGGCCGTCGATCCCGAGATCACAGCGCCGCCGCTCGACCGAGCTATCGACCCGGCCATCGTCGACGAACCGGCCGCAGCGGCACCCGCGTACGCCCCGTTCGACCCGACCGCGTTCCTCGCGGTCGCCCCGGCCCACACCCTCGACCAGGGTCTCGAGCGGACTCGCGGTACGTTCATGACCCAGCTCCGCGGCTATCTCGGTGGGGCCGAGGGCCCGGCCTGGGACGAGGTCGAGGAGACGCTCATCGCCGGCGACGTCGGAGCAACGCTCGCGATCGATCTCGTCGATCGTGCTCGGCGCCGGCACCACCCCGAAGGCCCGGAGGCCGCGATCCGCGATGAGCTGGCGGCCCTGCTCGTGGACCGTGACCCCGACTGGTCGCCCCAGCCCGCGGCGGCCGGCGGTCCGGCGGTCGTGCTCGTCGTCGGTGTCAACGGCACCGGCAAGACCACGACGATCGGCAAGATGGCGGCTCGCTACATCGGGGAGGGGCGGACGATCATCCTCGCCGCGGCAGATACGTTCCGGGCTGCGGCCATCGACCAGCTCCGGATCTGGGCCGACCGGGCGGACGTCCCGGTCGTCGCGCATGCGCCGGGCGCCGACCCTGGCGCGGTCGTCTACGACGCGCTGGACGCGGCGATCGCCCGGCAAGCCGACATGGTCATCGCCGACACCGCCGGCCGTCTACACACGAAGGCGAACCTGATGGACGAGCTGACGAAGGTGCGCCGTATCGTCGACAAGCGGCTGCCGGGGGCCAAGCCCGAGACGCTCTTCGTCCTCGATGCCACGACCGGCCAGAACGGGCTCTCCCAGGCGAAGGCCTTCCATGAGGCGGTCGGGCTGACGGGCATCGTGCTGACCAAGCTCGATTCGACCGCCAAGGGCGGGATCGTCTTCGCGATCGAGGACGGGCTGAAGGTGCCGGTGCGGTTCGTCGGGGTGGGTGAGGGGATCAACGACCTGCTGCCGTTCGACCCGAAAGCGTTCGTCGACGCCCTCTTCGACGAGTCACCCGCGGGTCAGGCACCGACCGGCTGATCGCGCTCGACGTCGACGACGACCTGCGCGGGACGACGACTGTCCATGACCGGCAGATCGCGGAGATAGCGGACCGGCGACCAGTACAGAACCGCAGCCGCAAGCAGCGCGCCGACCGGTGCCAGGAACGCGGTCGCCCGCAGACCTATCACCTCTGCCAGGAGTCCCGCCCCGATCGCCGCGGCGAATTGCGCGCCCGCCGACCCGACATGGAAGATCGACGACACGCGGCCCAGTTCTCGATCAGCCACGCGCGCCTGTTTCACCGATGTCTCGGTGACGTCGTATGCAGTCACCGCCGAGTCACCGAGGAGCTGCTGTCCGGATAGGAACAGCGCCGCGAGCAACGGAGCGCCTGCTGGCGCCAGCGGGATGAACAGGTTGCCGATCGCGGCGAGCACCATGGAGCCGATCGCCACCGGACCAACGCCCCAGCGCTTCGTGGCTCGGGTCGCCACGACCGCGCCGACGAACGATGACGCCCCGCCGAGGCCGGCGATGACTCCGATGAGCGCCGGCGAGAGATCGAGTTCCTCGAGCGCGAACAGGAACCAGGTCGCGCCGAAGATCCCCCACAGCGTCGACATCAGCATCTGCGAACCGAGGAACGGTCGAAGCAGCTCATCTCGGCGCACAAGTCCGATCCCCGCCCTGATCTCGCTGACCACAGGCTCGCGATCCGCGGCCGGCGGCGGCGGTGCCTCGGGCGTCTTGACGGTGAACAGCAGGAACGCCGACGCGAGATACGTCGCGACGTCGATGAGGATCGTGATCGGGCCAGTCAGGATCTGGACCAGTGCGCCGCTGATCCCGAAGCCGACGAACTCGACCACCGAGCCGCTCGCAGCGAGCGCGCTGTTCGCCTCGATCAGGCGCTCACGTTCGACGATCGTCGGCAGGTAAGCGTTGTCGGCCGCGTCGAAGAAGGTCGTCAGGACCGCGGCGAGCGCGGCCACCACGATGATCTGCCAGAGGGCGAGCGTTCCGAGTACGAACGAGACGGGGATCGTCAACAGCAGCACCGCGCGACCGAGATCGGCCCAGATCAGCACCGGTCGCCGCCGCAACCGGTCGACCCAGGCGCCGGCGACGAAACCCACGAGCAGCGCCGATAGGAGGTCGATGCTTCGGACGACCGCGACTTCGAACGGTCCGGCATGCAGCGTCAGGATCGCGATGACCGGAAGCGCGAACCGCGTTATGAGCGAACCGAAGATCGATACGGTCGCCGCCGACCAGACCCGGACGAAGGCGTGGTTCGACCACAGCGGCGAGGCGAAGGGGTTCCGCACGACGGCGCAGCATACGTCCGCGCAGGTGCTCCGGCGCAGGCCAGGGATCAGTCGATGCGCGACGATGCGCCGTGCCCCCGGACCATCGTCTCGGGGGCGTCGCGACGGACCCTGCGTTACACTTCGGCCGCCTCGGTGCGTCAGAACTAGCGCACCACCCGGCTCGTCGTCGCGAACCCGCGACCGTCTGGCCGGTCCACCACTCGAACGGAGTCCGGATCCGACCGTGTTCGACACCCTCAGTGAGCGCCTGCGGACGACCCTCGGCAACCTGACCGGCCGCGGTCGGATCAGCGAGGCCGACGTTGATGCAGCCATGCGTGAGGTGCGCCTCGCGCTGCTCGAGGCCGATGTCAACTTCAAGGTCGTCAAGGACTTCGTCGCCCGCGTCCGCGAGAAGGCTGTCGGTCAGGACATCCTGGCGAGCCTCACGGCCGGGCAGGCAGTGGTGAAGATCGTCCACGACGAGCTCGTCGAGCTATTGAGCAAGGGCGATCGGGTCTTCCATCTGAGCGGGAACCCGGCGGTCGTGGCGATGGTCGGTCTCCAGGGTTCCGGCAAGACCACGACCACCGCCAAGCTCGCGCGCCACGTCGTGAAGCTCGGCCGACGGCCGCTTCTCGTCGCCGCCGACCCGTACCGCCCAGCCGCTGCGGACCAGCTCGAGACGCTCGGTCGCCAGCTGGACATCCCGGTCTACCGCGCACCACAGGGGACACCCGTTCCAGAGATCGCCCGTCAGGGCGTCGAGGCCGCCAAGCGCCAGACGCGAGACGTCGTGATCCTCGACACCGCCGGGCGGCTCACCGTCGACCAGGAGCTCATGCAGGAGATCGCTGCGGTCAACACCGCGGTCAAGCCGATCGAGACGCTCCTCGTCGTCGATGCGATGACCGGGCAGGAAGCCGTCGCGGTCGCGCAGGCGTTCGTCGAGGCGGTGCCCGTCACGGGACTCATCCTCACGAAGATCGACGGCGACGCCCGCGGCGGCGCCGCGCTCAGCATCTCGGCGGTCACCGGGCTGCCGGTCAAGTTCCTGGGCACCGGCGAGAAGACTGATGCCCTCGAGCCCTTCCACCCGGACCGCCTGGCCGGCCGGATCCTCGGGATGGGCGACATCCTCACGCTCGTCGAGCGGGCGCAGGAGACCTTCGACGTCAAGCAGGCCCAGCAGATGGAGGAGAAGCTCCGCACGGCGAGCTTCACCCTCGAGGACATGCTCGACCAGCTCCAGCAAGTCCAGAAGATGGGCCCGATCGGCCAGATCATGTCGATGATCCCCGGGATGGGCGGCATGGCCAACGAGGCCCAGGCCGCCGTCGACCGGGGCGAGCTCAAACGGACCGAGGCGATCATCCGGGCCATGACCCCGGCCGAGCGTCGCGACCCGACGATCCTCACCGGCTCACGCCGCCGCCGCATCGCGGCCGGCGCGGGCACGACGCTGCCGGAAGTCAACCGGCTCGTGAAGCAGTTCAGCGAGATGCAGAAGCTCATGAAGCAGCTATCCGGAGGCGGTCGGCGCGCAGCGCTTGCCGGCCTGACGGGGGGCCGGCACTGACGCCGGGGGAGACCACGCGATGACCGACTTCAACGACACCACCACGACGCAGCCCGAGACCGACACGACGGCGACACCCGTGCCGACGACGGCCATCAGTCCGCCGGCTCAGGCGGCGTCGCCTCGCTCGAGCCGCGGGCGCTGGCTCGCCGCAGGGGTCCTCATCGCGGTCGTGATCGCGGTGACCGGGATGGCCACGTTCGCGCTCACGAGCACGAAGGCGACCTCGGTCGTGCTCGGCTATGTGCCGACCGACAGCGTCGCCTACGGTGAGCTCCGGCTCGACCTCCCCGGCGACCAGCGCCAGAACGTCGGCGCTTTCCTTTCGAAGTTCCCGGGTTTCGCTGACCAGGCGGCCCTCGACACGAAGCTCGATGAGGTCCTCGACCGGATCGTCGGCGAGGGGAGCCAGAACAAGCAGACCTACACGAAGGACGTGAAGCCGTGGTTCAGCGGCCAGCTGGGCTTCGCGATGGGGCCGATCCAGGTCGGGAGCGGGAGCGGCGCGGCTGCTGCGTCGCCCGATCGACGCGCGCTCGTGCTGCTATCGGTCAAGGACGCCGCGCTGGCGAGCACGTGGTTGGACTCGACCCTCAAGGCCGAGGGCGGCAGCGGCACGACGCAGACCTACAACGGCGCGCAGCTCACGGTCTTCGCCGCCCCGAAGATGCCGGAGACGCAAGCGGCCTACACGATCATTGACGGCAAGGTGGCCCTGGTCGGTGATGTCGACTCGGTCAAGGCCGCGGTCGATACCAAGGGCACCAGCCCGCTCGCGAGCGGCCAAGCAGTCTCGGCGGCGCAGGCATCCGTGACCGGCGACAGCCTCGGGTTCATGTTCGTGGACCTCAAGGCGATCGCCGATGCGGCCGCCAAGCTCGGAGCGTCGCTCGATGGAGCCGGCGCTTCCGTGCCGTCGATCCCCGCCGCGGTGACCAACCTGATCCCGGAATGGGCGGCAGCCCGCATCCGCGTTGAGGGCGATGCGCTTCGGCTCGATGGCGTCGTCCAGCACAAGGATGGCAACCCCGGCCCGGATGAGAACCGGACGAATGCGGTCGCCGGGTTCGCACCGCCGTCCACGATCGCGCTCGTCGCCGGCAACGACTACGGCGCGACGCTCAAGGAGACGGCAGAGCTGTACGAGAAGGACCCGGCGCTCAAGGAGATCTACGACCAGATCAACCAGGTTGCCGGCATGCTCGGCGGCATCGATGCGATCGTCGGCTGGATGGGCGACACCGGCATCGTCATCGACAAGCAGGGGAACACCGTCCAGGGCGGGATCGTGTCGATCCCGGCCGATGCCGCGGGGGCGAAACAGCTCCTGACGTCGCTCCGCAGCTTCGTCCAGTTGGCCGGCCCGAACTCCGGGATCACCGTCACTGACGAGACCTACAACGGCCAGACGATCACGGTCGTCGACCTCGGCGACTTGCGATCACTCGCCGGGATGGCAGGCGGCCTGAGCGGGTCGAGCATGCCGGCGGCCCCGTCAGGGATCCCGGACGTGAGCGTGAAGATCGCCTTCGTCGCGAACGACCAGGTCGTCGCGATCGGTAGCTCGCCTGACTTCGTCAAGGCAGTGCTCGATGCCGGCGCTGGGTCGTCCCTCGCCGACGACGCCCGGTTCCAGGATCTCCTGAAGCGAGTCGACACCAAGCACACCAGCGTGAGCTTCGTCGACGTGACCGTGGTCCGCGGCCTCATCGAAGGCTCGATGGCCGACGCCCCGGCCGCCAAGAAGGCCGCATACGAGGAGTCGATCAAGCCGTTCCTGACCCCGTTCGACGCGTTGATCGCGACGGGCGCGACAGGCGGCAGCACCGATCAGACGCACTCGGTGATCACGGTCAAGTGATGCGAGATATGCGAGGCCCCCAGCCTCGCCGATAGTCCAAGGAGGGACACCAAGCACATGGCAGTCCGTATCCGCCTGACGCGGGTCGGTGCGACGAAACAGCCGACATACCGGGTGGTCGTCGCCGATTCGCGCAGTGCGCGCGACAGCCGCGCGATCGACACGATCGGTCACTACAACCCGCGTACCGAGCCGATCGAGCTCAACGTCGACGCTGACAAGGCGAAGGAGTGGCTGGCGAAGGGGGCACAGCCGTCCGACACCGTCGTCCGCCTGTTCAAGCAGGCGGGCATCCTGCCCGCCGGCAAGTAGGAGCACCCGATGGCAGCCAAGGATCTGGTCGAGTACGTCGCGAAGTCGCTGGTCGATGATCCCGACGCGGTCAAGGTCGATGTCATCGAGGAGGACGGCGCGACCGTCATCGAGCTCCATGTCGCCGATGACGACATGGGCAAGGTCATCGGTCGCAACGGCAGCGTCGCAAAGGCGCTGCGAACGCTCCTCAAGGTGACCGCGGCCCGCGACGGCGAGCCGGTCCAGCTCGAGATCGTCTGAGCGGACGGCCCCGCGTGGCCGACGCTGGAACACGCGACGAGGCGGGACGGGACCAACGCCTCGTCGTCGCCCTCGTGCGTGGCGTGCACGGCCTCCATGGCGCCGTGCGCGTCGAGGTCCTGACCGACAAGCCGGAGCAGCGCTACCGGCCCGGCTCGATCCTGTACCGCGAAGGGTCCGACGACCCGTTGACGATCGCGTCGGCCGAGGCGGTCGCGGACGGACCCGGCTGGCGGCTGCGGTTCCGGGAGGTCGGGAGCCGGGAAGCTGCCGACACGCTCCGAGATGCGTATCTTGAGTCCGAGGTGCATCCGGCCGGCGAACTGGCACGCGGCGAGGTCTACTGGCACGAGGTCGTCGGGGCAGTCGTCCGAGACGTCGACGGCGCCGACCTCGGCGTCGTCCAGGACGTGTACCGGGTCGGGGAGAACGAGGTCTACATCGTTCGCGGTGAGCGGTTCGGCACGTTCGACCTGCCAGCGGTCCGCGCCTTCATCCGCGTCTTCGCACCCCGACGCGGCGAGATCGTGGTCGATGCGGATGCACTCGACCTGCAGGCACCGAAGCGACGTCAGCCCGAGGGCGAGCGACCGAAGGCGCCGCGCCGACGATCGCGAAAGCCACGGCCCGCGTCAGGCGCGCCCACTGCAGGGGATGCGTCATGACGCTCGAGGTCGACGTCCTGACCCTGTTCCCGTCGATGATCGCCGGACCCCTGTCGGAGAGCATCCCCGGGCGCATCCAGGAGCGCGGCCTCGCCGAGGTCCGCATCCACGACCTGCGCGAGTTCGGCCTAGGCCGTCATCGTTCGGTCGACGACACGCCATATGGCGGCGGGGCCGGGATGGTGATGCGCGTCGAACCGGTCGTGGCCGCGATCGAAGCGGTCCGCCGGCCCGACTCGATCGTGATCCTCATGGACCCGGGTGGGGCGGTGTTCGACCACGGTCGTGCCATGGACCTTGCGCAGCGAACGCACCTGGTCCTCGTTTGTGCGCGGTACGAGGGCGTCGATGAGCGGATCCGCGCGTTCGTGGACGTCGAGCTGTCGATCGGCGACTACGTCGTGAGCGGCGGTGAGCTGCCGGCGCTCGTCGTGATCGACGCGGTCATGCGCCTGCTCCCCGGTGCGATCGACGAGTCGTCGACGGTCGAGGAGTCGTTCAGCGACGGATTGTTGGAATACCCGCAATACACGCGGCCTCCTTCGTTCCGCGGGATGGACGTTCCGGAGATCCTCACCTCCGGTGACCACGGCGCTGTGGCGAAGTGGCGCCATGAGCGCGCCCTCGAGCGGACGCGCGCTCGCCGGCCGGACCTGCTCGGAGACGGGTAGCCGCGGACGCCCGGGATTGCGCTATACTCCGCCGTCGGTCGCCCACCACGCGGCCCTCCCCAAGTCCGGACCGCAGCGTCCAGCGCTGCCCACCCAGTCAAGGAAACGCCGCGTGAACGTGCTCGACGAGATCGTCCAGGACCAGCTCCGCACCGACCTGCCCGAGATCGCCACGGGTGACACCGTGAAGGTGTCGGCCAAGGTCGTCGAGGGCAACCGCGAGCGCATCCAGGTCTTCGAAGGCATCGTGATGCGGCTGCGCGGCGGCGGGATCACGCGCTCCATCACCGTCCGGCGGATCGCGTCGGGCGTCGGTGTCGAGCGGACGTTCAAGATCCACAGCCCGCGAATCGACAAGATCGAGGTCCTGCGCCACGGCGAGGTTCGTCGCGCCCAGCTGTACTTCCTGCGCAAGCGCGTCGGCAAGGCCGCGACCCTCCGCGAGCGCCGCGCCAACAACTAGTCGGCGGCGTCTGCAGTCGACTCGGGCAGCAGGAGCCCGACCCGCGTTACCCTGATGGCCGATGGCCGTCATCGTCCCGACCCTCCGCCACGAACGCCGTCTCTGGAACGAGGGTCTGACCCGCGTCGTCGGGGTCGATGAGGTTGGTGTCGCGCCGACCTGTGGAGCCGTCGTCGCCGCGGCCGTGATCATGAAACCCGGTTGCCACCGCATCCCGGGTGTGCGCGACTCGAAGACCCTGTCGATGGCCCAGCGTGAGCGGCTCGCACCGCTCATCCGTAAGCGAGCCATCGCGGTCGGCGTCGGAGCGGCCTCGGTCCGGGAGATCGATCAGCTGAACATCTATCACGCGACCCACCTGGCGATGCGTCGGGCGATCGCGCGGGTCGGCGGCCACGAGCACGTCATCGTCGATGGCAACCGCATCGTAGGGTTCGAGGCGCAGGTCGGTCCCTACTCGAACGTCGTCGATGGCGACGCGAAGGTCTATTCGATCGCGTGTGCATCGATCGTCGCGAAGGTGGTCCGCGACCGGATGATGACCAAGCTGGCGGTTCGCTATCCCGGCTATGGCTGGGAGCACAACCAGGGGTACGCGACGCGCGACCATCGCGATGCCATCCGGGCGATGGGTCTGACCCCGTTCCACCGACGCTCGTTCCTCGCCCTCCAGCGGACACTCGCGGGCGACCAGCTCGACTTCGATCTGCTCGGCGATCCGTCGGCGTCGCCGGAGATCCACGATGTCCTCGAGCGTCAGCTCGTGCCGGTCATGGCCGACGACGCAGCGCTCGATGCGGACGACCTGCTGGCGCTGGAGGCCGCGTCGGCCTGAGTGGGGCGCCGGGCGTCTGGTAAGCGGCTAGCGCCGTGGTAAGCGGTGGCTAACCGCGAGATACGTGGCAGACGAGACCTCGTCGCCATCATCACCCGATGGATGGCCCGACCGTCTCGCCCACTCGGACCGCTGCTCAGCAGGCAGGTGACTCCGCCGAATCGCTGGTCCTGGTCCGTCTTCTGGCTGCCGGTTGGACCGTCCTGGCCCGGAACGTCCACATCGGCCGCCACGAACTCGATCTCGTGGCGGTCGACCCGGGTCCGCCGGCCGCACTCGTGATCGTCGAGGTGCGCTGGCGGAAGTCGCGCGGGTTCGGCCTACCCGAGGAGACGGTCGATCATCGGAAGCGCACCCACCTGCGCGTGGCGACACATGGTCTGCGCGACCGCGGTGTGTTCCCGGACGGGAGTCCGGTGCCGCGGCTCCCGGTGCGATTCGACCTGGTCGTCGTCGAGCCCGGGTCGCGGGGAGGAGAACCGGCGATCCGCCACCATCGGGCGGCGTTCTAGCGCTTCGGGAGGCTCGACGGCCACCCGCCGCCCGATCGGGGCCGAGCGGGACCCTGTGCTACACTCCGCGCCGGTCCGGGCCCAGAACCTGGCCATCGATCACGCGAACGCCCGTCGGCCACGGCCGAACGGAGCACACACGCGGACCGTTCCCACCGGGCGGTGCCGGCTCACCGAAAGCCGGTTCCCGGGATCGCGAGGGTCCGCGGAGGAATCAACCGACAGGAGGTCGCCCATCATGCCGTCCGTCTCCATGCGGCAACTGCTCGAGGCCGGAGTCCATTTCGGCCATCAGACCCGCCGCTGGAACCCAAAGATGCGCCCATACATCTTCGCGGAGCGCAACGGGATCCACATCATCGACCTGGCGCAGACCGTCCAGCGTCTCGAGGTCGCGCTCGATGCCGTCCGCGAGACCGTGGCACGCGGTGATCAGGTCCTGTTCGTGGGGACCAAGAAGCAGGCTCAGGAGCCGATCCTGTCCGAGGCGACCCGCGCCAACCAGCCCTACGTCAACAAGCGCTGGCTCGGCGGCATGCTCACGAACTTCACGACGATCAAGAAGCGCATCGGCCTGCTCGAGCAGCTCGAGGCGCGGCAGGCCGCGGGCGACTTCGAGCGCATGACCAAGAAGGAAGCGGCCAAGCTGACCGAGGAGATGATCAAGCTCCAGGGCACGGTCGGTGGGATGCGCAAGATGAAGCGCCTACCGGGCGCGATCTTCGTGATCGACCCACACCGCGAGCGGATCGCGGTGACCGAGGCGAACAAGCTCGAGATCCCGGTGGTCGGCACCGGCGACACGAACGTCGACCCCGACGAGCTCGACTTCATCATCCCCGCCAACGACGACGCGATCCGCGCGATCCGATTGCTGTGCACGCTCGTCGCCGAAGCGGCGATCGAGGGCGCCCAGGAGCGATCGACCCGTGCGGCCAGCGAGCCCGAGATCATCGAGCCTGCGGCCATGGCGGACGGTGACGACGACGCGACCGGCGCGAGCGACGAGCTCGTCGCAGCTCTTGCCGGTGGCGGCGCCCTGACCTTCGAGCCCGACGCGGACGACGACGACCTGTTGCCTGGCGACCGCGTCGCCCGTGCGGAGGCCGCGGTCGCGGAGGCCGCTGAGGCGGCCGCCGAAGCGACTCCGGAAGAGATCGCGGCGGAGCTTGCGCGCGAGGCTGCTGAGAAGGCCGAGGCCGACAACCCCAGCTGAGCTCGCGGCGGTCGGCCTTTCGACCGCCGGACACACGAACGACAGACCATCCGCGGGCGCCTGACGCGCCCGCCCAGCGAACAGGAACAGGAGCACACCCACTCATGGCGGACATCTCGGCGGAGCTGGTCAAGGAACTGCGCGACCGCACCGGCGCCGGGTTCATGGACTGCAAGAAGGCCCTCACGGAGGCCGGCGGTGACCTCGAGAAGGCGACGACGATCCTGCGTGAGCGCGGATTGGCCGCAGCGGCCAAGAAGTCGAGCCGCGAGGCTCGTGAAGGCCTGGTCTCGAGCTACATCCACACCGGCGGACGCGTCGGCGTGCTCATCGAGGTCAACTGCGAGACCGACTTCGTCGCTCGCACGGACGAGTTCCAGCGGCTCGTGAAGGATCTCGCGGTCCAGGTCGCGGGCCTGGCCCCGCTGTACGTTGATCGCAGCTCGATCCCTGCGGCCGACCTCGACGCCAAGAAGGCCGAGTTGCTCGCGGACGAGGCGACCCAACGCAAGCCTGAGAACATCCGCGAGCAGATCATCACCGGGCAGCTCGACAAGTGGTATGCCCAGGTGTGCCTGCTCGACCAGCCGTTCCGGGACGAGGATCGCACGGTCGCTGCGCTGATCACCGACCGCATCGCGACGATCGGCGAGAACATCGTCGTTCGGCGTTTCACCCGCTACGCGCTCGGGGAGGAGCTGTGAGCGACACCGCGACCGCTGCGGTCGCCAAGGATCGGCCGGTCACGTATCGGCGGATCCTGCTCAAGCTGTCCGGCGAGGCGCTCCTTGGCGACCGCCCGTACGGCGTCGATCCTGCGTTCTGCTCCTTCATCGCCGATCAGGTCAAGCACGTGACCGATCGTGGCGTGGAGGTCGGCATCGTCGTAGGCGGCGGGAACATCTTCCGAGGACTGGCCGCGGCCGCACGTGGCATGGACCGCGCGACCGGCGACTACATCGGGATGCTCGCGACCGTCATGAACGGCCTTGCGTTGCAGGATGCGCTCGAGACGGTCGGCGTCCCGACGCGTGTCATGACGGCGATCGCCATGAACGAGGTCGCGGAGCCATACATCCGCCGACGGGCCATCCGCCATCTCGAGAAGGGCCGCGTCGCGATCTTCGTGGCCGGCACGGGCAACCCGTACTTCACGACCGACACGGCCGCCGCCCTTCGCGCGGTCGAGATCAACGCCGAGGTCCTGCTCAAGGCGACCAAGGTCGACGGTGTCTACGACAAGGACCCGATGACGAACGACGGCGCCCAGCGCTACGCTCGCCTCGACTACGCCGACCTGCTGCGCGATCAGCTCAAGGTGATGGACGCGGCAGCGGTGAGCCTGTGCATGGAGAACGAGCTCCCGATCATCGTGTTCGACCTCAACCAGCCCGACAACATCACGAAGGTCGCGACCGGGGAGCCGGTCGGGACGCTCATCTCGAGCGGAGGTTCGTCCGCATGAGCACAGAGACCCTCACCGACGCCGATCAGAAGATGACCCGTGCCGTCGAGGCGATGGAGCGCGACTTCCAGGCGGTCCGCACGGGCCGCGCATCGACGGCTCTGGTCGAGCGCATCCTCGTGGACTACTACGGCACGCAGACGCCGCTCAACCAGCTCGCCGGGATCAGCGTCCCGGAGCCGCACCAGATCGTGATCCAGCCTTGGGACCGCAGCGTCCTCGGCGCGATCGAGAAGGCGATCACCAAGAGCGACATCGGGCTCGTCCCGAACGTGGACGGCACCGTCGTTCGGCTGAACATCCCGCCCCTGACCGAGGAGCGTCGCAAGGACCTGGTCCGGGTCGTCCACAAGCGCATGGAGGAAGCGCGCGTGGAGATCCGCAACATCCGTCGCGATGCGAACGACCATCTCAAGCGCGAGGAGCGCGACGGAACGATCGGGACCGACGACTCGCATCGTCAGGCTGAGACCCTCCAGAAGACCACCGACCGCCACATCGGCGAGGTCGACCGCCGTGGCGCGGCGAAGGAGCAGGAGGTCCTCGAGGTCTAAGTGGCCCGCGCACCCCTGGCCCGACCGACCGACGCACCGCCGATCGCGCACGAACCGGTCGAGGACGACCCGTTCCTCCCGGCCGAGGACCTTCCCCGGCACGTGGCGATCATCATGGACGGCAACCGGCGCTGGGCTCGCCAGCACGACAAGCCGGAGATCGAGGGCCACGCCGCCGGCGTCGAGGCCATCCGCGAGATCCTGAAGCACGCGGTCCGTCGCGGCGTCCCGGTCATGACCCTGTACGCATTCAGTCGCGAGAACTGGGCCCGATCGGACGACGAGGTGATCGGCCTATTCGGTCTGCTCGAAGCGGCGATCCGCAGCGAGACCGAAGAGCTCCGTGCACAGGGTGTCCAGATCCGGTTGATCGGGCGGCTCGATGAACTGCCGGAGGAGACGCGCCGCTCGATCGGTGAGGCCCTCGACGCCACGGCACGTGGTGACCGGCTGATCCTCAACGTGGCGTTCAACTACGCCGGACGCACCGAGCTGGTCGATGCGGTCCGACGCCTCGTCGCCGCCGGCACGACCCCCGGCTCGATCGACGAGTCCACCATCGGCGCCGCGCTGTACACCGCGGGCCTGCCCGATCCCGACCTGCTGATCCGGACCGGCGGGGAGCAGCGCATCTCGAACTTCCTGATCTGGCAGTCGGCGTACGCGGAGCTCTACTTCTGCGACGCCCTATGGCCCGACTTCGGGCCGGCGGCCTTCGACCAGGCGCTGCTCGAGTTCGCCCGCCGCCATCGTCGTTTCGGGCGGTAGGGGAGGGTGCGACAGCGCGCGACGAGCGCGGCGATCCTCGTCCCGGTGCTGCTCGTCGTCATCGCCGTCGGCGGCCTCGCGATCTCGCTCGCCATCGCGCTGATCATGGTCGTCGCGGCGCGCGAGGTGTTCGCACTCCTCAAGACCGCCGGTCAGCCCGCCCTGGCCGCGCTGGGCACCGTGCTCGCGCTGACGGTCGTCCTCGACGCTGCCTTTCCTGACGTCCTCGAGGGCAGCGGTCTCCTGCTGATCGCGATCGGCGTCGTCCTCACCGCGGTCGCGTCGTTCACACGCCAGGACCCACGCGACGGGCTGGGCACCTGGATGGCAACGGTGTTCGGAGCGTTGTACGTGAGCCTGCTCGCGTTCGTGATCCGCCTCGGTCACGCCGGTGCGCCACTCCCCGCCGGAGCACCGCTCGAGGTGCTCGGACCCGAACGCGGTTGGATCGTGCTGCTGATCCTTGCCGTGTGGTCGTACGACACCGGCGCCTATCTCGTCGGTCGCCAGTTCGGCCGGGAGAAGTTCCTCACGCACATCTCGCCGTCGAAGACGTACGCGGGTCTTGTGGGTGGCGTCATCGCTACGACCGTGGTCGTCGCGCTCATGCTCATCGGTCTCGGGCAAGCACCGGTTCACGCCCTCGTCCTGGGCCCGCTCGCTGCCCTGTCCGCCCAGGCCGGTGACCTCGCGGAGTCCATGCTCAAGCGCGCCGCGAACACCAAGGACTCCGGGAATCTGATCCCCGGTCACGGCGGGATGCTCGACCGGGTCGACTCGTTCCTGTTCGCCGCGCCTGTCGTCACGCTCTATGTCGTCGCTCTCATCGCCTGATCCCGGCGACGCCCGGCGCGGCGTGGCCCTCCTCGGCGCGGCGGGCTCGATCGGTGGACAGGCGGTCGAGGTGCTCGCCGCCCACCCGGAGCTGTTCCATGTCGTCGCGCTGGCGACGCGATCCAACGGGGCGCTGCTTCAGGAGCAGGCCGAGCGGCTAAGCGCGGAGGTCGCGCTGCTCGCGCCATCCGAGGCCGATCTCGTCGACCTGGCGACACGTGACGACGTCGATCTCGTGGTCGTCGCGACGGGCGGGATCGTGAGCTTGCGCCCGGTGGTCGCTGCGCTCCAGGCCGGCAAGGTCGTCGCGACGGCGAACAAGGAGACGCTGGTCGCCGGCGGCCACCTCGTGATGCCTGAGGCGCGCCGCTCGGCGGCGGCAGTCGGCGAGAAGCGACCGGACGACGCGTACGCGAGCCCGCTCGCCTGGCTTCGGCCGATCGATTCCGAACACTCGGCGCTGTGGCAGTGCCTGGTCGGTGAATCCATGGCGACCGTCGACGCGTTGATCCTGACCGCATCAGGCGGGCCGTTCCTCGATGTCGCCACGGATCAGCTCGCGCTCGTGACGGCCGATGAGGCGCTCAAGCACCCGACCTGGTCGATGGGCGCCAAGATCACGATCGACTCGGCGACCCTCGCGAATAAGGGGCTGGAGGTCATCGAGGCCCACTGGCTGTACGATGTCGAGTACGACGCCATCGAGGTGATGATCCATCCGCAGAGCGTCGTCCACTCGGCCGTCCGCTTCGTCGACGGCTCCCTCAAGGCCCAGATGGGCACCCCGGATATGCGACTCCCGATCCAGTACGCCATGACCTATCCCGATCGACGCTCCTCACCGGCCGCGGCACCCGACCTGATCTCGACCGGTCGGCTGGATTTCCGCCGCCCGGACACCGAGCGCTTCCCGGCGTTGCGGATCGCCCGAGAGGCGGGCATCGCCGGTCCGTGGGCATCGGCTGCGCTCATCGCCGCTGATGACGTCGCCGTCGAGCGCTTTCTCGCAGGTTCGCTCGACTTCCTCGGGATCCCGCGTCTCCTGGAGGATGCGGTCGAGCGGTTCGGATCCGGCAGCGGTGAGCCGGACATCGATGCGCTGATCGCGCTCGACGCCGACGTGCGCGCGACCTACGCGACCGGATCCATCGGTGGGATCGCCTGATGAACATCATCCAGCCGATCGTCACGGTATTCCTGTTCTTCCTCATCCTCGGTACGCTCGTCGTGATCCACGAGCTCGGCCACTTCGTCGCGGCGCGTGTGGCGGGCGTGCGCGTCCTCGAGTTCGGCATCGGGTTCCCGCCCCGTGCCAAGGTCATGCGCTCGAAGGGCGAGACGCTCTACACGCTGAACTGGCTGCCGATCGGCGGCTTCGTGAAGCTCGAAGGGGAGGACGGCGACAAGGCGACCGACCCGCGCGCCTTCTCCTCGAAGAGCCTGCCCGTCCGGCTCGGCATCCTCGTGTCGGGCGTCGTCATGAACATCCTGCTCGCGTTCGTGATCTTCACCGGCATCGTCTGGCTCGCGTCACCGCAGGTGGGTGCCAAGTTCGCGGAGGTCCAGGAAGGCTCCCCGGCGGCCGCGGCGGGCCTCACGCCGGGCGACACGATCGTGGCTGTCAATGGTCAGCGGTTCCAGTTCTTCATCCAACCCAGCATGGTGGAAGTCTTGCGCGCGAACGCGGGCCAGTCCGTGACGCTGACCGTGCATGGTGCTGACGGCGCAACGCGTGACGTGACGACGACGCTTCGCGATCGCTCACAGATCGACGCGGATCACGGAGCCCTGGGTATCGTTGACATCCAAACCGCGTACGACGGCGCCACCACCTCGAATGACCTCGGGACAGCGATCAAGTTCGGTTGGGACCAGACCGTCGCGGCGATGGGCATCATCGTCGGTGGGCTCGCTTCGCTCTTCGGCGGGCTCGTCACCAATCCGACCGCTGCGCCAGAAGGGGCGGCGGGCCCGATCGGTATCGCCGTGACGATCGGCGACTACTTCTTCAGGACCGGTCCCATCTTCACCCTCTTCATCGCTGGCATCCTGTCGGCGAACCTCGCGGTCGTGAACATCCTGCCGTTCCCGCCGCTCGACGGTGGCCGGATGCTGATGATCACGCTCAAGCGGATCTTCGGCTCGCGCATCAGCCTCCGGGCCGAGCAGATGACCTATCTGGTCGGCTTCGTCTTCCTCTTCACGTTCCTGATCTGGGTGTCCGGATTCGATGTCGTCAGGCTCCTGAACGGCGGAACGTTGCCCCCGCCATGACGCTCGCCACCTCCGGCATCGCCCGTCGACAGACGGCGACCGTCGACGTCGACGGCGTTCCGGTGGGCTCGGACCATCCGGTCGTCGTCCAGTCGATGACGAACACGGACACCGCAGACCCCGACGCGACGGCGATCCAGGTCGCCCGGCTGGCGCACGCGGGCTCCGAGCTCGTCCGGGTCACCGTGAATACCGAAGAGGCGGCCGCCGCCGTGCCCGAGATGGTGCGGAAGGTCCGTGGCCTGGGCGTCGACGTGCCGATCATCGGCGACTTCCACTACAACGGGCACAAGCTGCTGGTCGAGTACCCGGAGATGGCCGCGGCACTCGCGAAGTACCGCATCAACCCGGGGAACGTTGGGGCGAAGCGGCACGACGAGCATTTCGCGACGATCGTCAAGGTCGCCATCGACAACGGGAAGCCGGTCCGGATCGGCGTGAATTGGGGCTCGCTCGACCAGGCGATCCTGACCGAGCTGATGGACGCGAACGCGGCGTCCCCCGAGCCTCGCGACTCCCGGGACGTGATGATCGACGCGATGCTCGAATCGGCGCTGCGCTCGGCGGAGCTCGCCGAGGAGACCGGGCTCGGGCACGACCGGATCATCATCAGCGCGAAGGTCAGCGGGGTCCGTGACCTCGTCGATGTCTATCGCCTGCTTGGGGCGCGCTGTGACTACCCGCTCCACCTCGGCCTGACGGAGGCCGGCATGGGTGACAAAGGCATCGTCGCCTCTACCGCCGGCCTGGCGATCCTCCTCAACGAGGGGATCGGCGACACGATCCGGGTCTCGCTGACCCCGGAGCCGGGTGCTCCACGCGAACGCGAGGTCGAGGTCGCCCAGCAGGTCCTCCAATCGATGGGGCTGCGCTCGTTCCTGCCCCAGGTGTCGGCATGCCCCGGGTGTGGCAGGACCACCTCGACCTTCTTCCAGGAGATGGCCCAGCAGATCCAGGGCTACCTGAAGGACAAGATGCCGGAATGGCGCGAGACGCACCCCGGCGCCGAGGACCTTCGCGTGGCCGTCATGGGTTGCGTCGTGAACGGACCGGGCGAGTCGAAGCACGCCGATATCGGGATCAGCCTGCCCGGCACGTTCGAGGAGCCGGTCGCGCCCGTCTTCATCGACGGTCGCCTCGACCGGACGCTCCGGGGCGACGGTCTCGTGCAGGAATTCATCGACATCCTGGAGGACTACGTCGCCCGGCGGTTCCCGGCTCCTGTTTGAGCGTCCACCCCTCCGGGTATATACTCCACACAACTGAACGGCCGCTCCGTGACGTGGGTGACCCCCACGTTTTTTTTCGGACCGGTCGTTGCTTGGTTGTGGCGGAAGAAGGAGGCGATCGTGAGTCGAGACTTCGTTGGCGCCCTCCTTCAGCTGAACGCCGAGAAGCAGGTCTCTCGTGAACAGCTCATCGGAGCGGTGGAGGACGGCATCCAGTCCGCCTATCGCCGCGTCGCGGGCGACGAGGACATCCACGTCCGCATCGACGCGGAGTCCGGCCGAATCCGGGTCTTTCGCGCCCGGCTCGTCGTCGAGGAGATCGAGGACGAGCTGACGCAGATCGTCGTCGAAGATGCCCGCAAGTTCGACGAGAGCGCCAAGCCCGGCGACCTCGTCGAGACGGAGCAGCTCGACGGCGACGTGTTCGGCAGGATCGGCGCGCAGACGGCCAAGCAGATCGTCCTGCAGCGCATCCGCGAGGTCGAGCGCGACCAGGTCTTCGACCAGTTCGCGAGCCGCGAGGGGGAGCTCATCACCGGCACCGTCAACCGGGTCGAGCCGCGCGCGATCATCCTCGACGTCGGCAAGAACACCGAGGCGATCCTCGCCACCACCGAGCAGAGTGCCCTGGAGCACTACCGCATCGGGCAGAACGTGAAGGCGTTCGTGCTCGAGGTCCGGCGCTCGGTCCGCGGTCCGCAGATCTTCGTGAGCCGCACCCACAAGGGCTTCCTGCGTCGACTCTTCGAGCTCGAGGTGCCCGAGATCCACAGCGGGACCGTCGAGATCAAGGCGATCGCCCGGGAAGCGGGCAGCCGCTCGAAGGTTGCCGTCAGCTCGCGCCAGGATGGGCTCGACCCGGTCGGTGCGACCGTCGGTCAGCGCGGCGCGCGTGTCCAGGCCGTCGTCGCGGAACTGGCCGGCGAGAAGATCGACGTCATCCCGTGGAACGACGATCCGGCCGTGTTCGTCGCGAACGCCCTCAGCCCTGCCCAGGTGCTCTCGGTCGATATCGACGAGGAGAAGCGGATCGCCTCGGTCACCGTTCCGGAGCGGATGCTGTCGCTGGCGATCGGCCGCGAAGGCCAGAACGCCCGGTTGGCCGCGCGCCTGACCGGCTGGCGGATCGATATCCGAAGCGACGTGTCCGTCGCCGAGGCCAAGGCGGCGACCGACCAGCTTGAGGGTGAGGCGGAAACCCCGGCCAAGGCCGAGGAGGCCCCGGCGCAGGCTGCTGCAGCCCAGACCGAGGAGGCGGTCGTTGCCCCGGCCAAGCCCAAGCGGACGACCAAGAAGGCCGCCGCGGCCGCCGAGGCGGCCGACGCGAAGGCCGAGGCGTCCGCGGACGGGACGGAAGCCGCGACGAAGCCCAAGCGAACGACCAAGAAGTCCGCAGCGGTCGCCGTGGTGGCCGACGCGACGGCCGAGGCGTCAGCCGACGGGACCGAAGCCGCGGCAAAGCCCAAGCGAACGACGAAGAAGGCGGCAGCCGACAAGGCCGATGATCAGGGGGCATCGGACGGAACGGCCGAAGCCGCGAACGCCCCCGAAGCGGCGCCCACCGAGGAGGTGGCGACGTAGCCGGGGCATCCACCCCGACGCGACCGCTGGCCGTGCGCCGGGTCCCGACCCGGACGTGCGTCGCATGTCGCACATCGCGTGCCAAACGCGACCTGCGGCGTATCGTCCGCACCCCGACGGGTGAGGTCGTGTTCGACCCGACGGGACGCCTCGCCGGGCGAGGCGCATATGTCTGTCACGACACCGACTGTCTGTCCATCGCCATCACCAAGGGCGCCCTGAGCCGGGCGCTCGAGACCCAGCTCCCAGCGGCGTTCCTCGCGGAGGTCGGTGCCGGAGCGATCCCCACGCATACCACCCAAGGAGGAGCCCGTGGCAAGGAGTAGGAGCGGCACCCGCGGCCGGCGCGGGCCCCGCAAGCCACCGCGTCGACCCGACCAGAACGCGTCGTCGGTGCAGACGATCGATCCGCGTGAGCGCGGTGCGATCGAGCTGCCCGGCACGATCACCGTCAAGGAGCTTGCTGATCTGCTCTCGGTCAACGTCGCGGACGTCATCCGCGAACTGATCAAGAGCGGCATCTTCGCGACGA
>DATNFQ010000112.1:0-6017 GCA_035606295.1 Patescibacteria group bacterium | reverse complement strand
AGACCACCGATGTACCAGCGTGCCGTGTCGGACAACAGCGCATAGCCCTTCTCGTCGTAGAAGAGGTTCGTCCCGTCCTTCCAGAGGCTCTGGTGGGTATGCATGCCCGAGCCGTTGTCGCCGAAGAGCGGCTTCGGCATGAAGGTGACCGTCTTGCCGGCCGCGTGCGCGACCTGCTTGACGATGTACTTGTAGCGAAGGACCCGATCGGCGGTCTCGACGAGCGTCCCGTAGCGGATGTCGATCTCCGACTGCCCGGGTCCACCGACTTCGTGATGCTGGACCTCGACGTCGATCCCGGACGCCTGGAGCGCGAGCACCATCTGGCTGCGCAGGTCCTGGAGCGTGTCCATCGGCGGGACCGGGAAGTAGCCCTCCTTGGGCCGTGGCCGGTGGGCCAGGTTCGCCGTCCCGTTGCGACCGGAATTCCAGATGCCCTCGTCGGAGTCGATCTCGTACATCGACTTGTGACCGGAGGTCTCGAAGCGCAGCGAGTCGAAGATGTAGAACTCGACTTCGGGTCCCCAGAACGACGTCGTCGCGATCCCGCTCTCGGTCAGGTACCGCTCCGCCTTGCGGGCGATGTAGCGCGGGTCGCGGCTGTAGGGCTCACGACTTCCCGGCTCGACGACGTCGCACGACAGGATCAGGGTCGGGATCTCGAGCGTCGGGTCGACATAGGCGGTCGTGGGGTCGGGCATGAGCAACATGTCCGACTCATGGATGTGCTGGAAGCCGCGGATGCTCGAGCCATCGAAGCCGATACCGTCGATGAACAGGTCTTCGCCGAGATCCTTGACCGGGATGCTGAAATGCTGGGCCTGCCCGGGCAGGTCGACGAAACGCAGGTCGACGATCAGGACGCCGGCCTCTCGGGCCAGCGACAGTACGTCGGAGACGGTCGTGGTGGGTGCTGCGACGCCGCTTGGGATCCGCTCGAGCGTGGTCATCGCGATAGATATCCTCCGTCCGCTTGTGCAACCCGCACCAAAGCGGGCTCGTGCACCTCGGGAGGACACGGTATCAGGCGGATGGGTTGCGGTTCAGTACCGGAGCCGGTGACGCTTCTTGTGCATTTTGCATGACGCGAACCGCGAGCATCAGCGCGACCCGCAATTCGGGGTCCGACAGATCCCAATCGCCACGTGACTCCAGGCGCTGGACCCGGTAGGCGACCGTATTGCGGTGCACGCCGAGCCGTGCGGCCGCATCCGCGAGGCTCGGGGACGACAGGACGGCGGCCAGCGTATCGAGTCGCTCTCGCTGGGTCTCGTCGCGGCCGACCAGGATCGGCGCCAGCAGCTCGCGGGCCTGGCGGACCCCGTCGGGGAGGTTCCGGACGTTGCCCAGCAGCAGGTACGCAGGCAGCCGGGACGCGCGAACGACTCGCGGCGGATCGGGGAGCTGCTCGGCGGCTTCGAGCGTGGCACGTGCCGCAGCTTCTGCCGCCGGTCGGGCGCCGGGTTCGTGGAAGGGGCGGCTCACGGCGACGGTCCGGTCGAGGAACGTCGCGAGGCGGTTCGCTGTTCCAAGGCCATCCGGATCGTCGCTTGGAGCGGCGGCGACGAGCCGGAGCTCGAGGCTCTCGGAGCTGCCGCGCAGCACGAGCCGGCGCGGCGACATGAGCAGGTGCAGCTCGGCGCGCGTCTCCTCGCGCGCGGCGATGTCATCAGGCCCCTCCGCGGAGCGCTGCGTGGCGAGCATCACGACCCACGGCGGCCCATCGGCCGGGAGCGGGTCACCTCGACGCGTCTCCTCCCGGGCCTGCCGGACGGCCTCGTCGCGCGCGAGCTCGAGCGCGAGGAGTGCCGCTACCCGTTCCGCGGCGATCCGCTCGAGCTCGTTCGGTGCCTCGTCGCCGAGCAGGATCAGCCTGCCGCCGGTACCCGCCTCCCCGGCCGGTGCTGGGATGTCGACCCGTAACGCTCCTGCGCCGGCGGGTCGTGCGAGGTACCGGGCGACAGCCGCCGCCGCGGTCGGGAGATCGGCCGGGGCATGGACGGCGATCGGATCCCCGCGGCGCCCCTCGATGACGACGGCGCGGCCCAGGAACGCGCCGATCGTCGCGGCCTGCACATCGAGCCCGCGTCCGAGCAGCGCGAATCGCGCGAGTTGCGCCTCGAGGTCCGCGGCGCGTTTGTCGAGCTCCGCCCGACGGTTGACGAGGAAGCCGATGACGCTCCGCTCGAGCAGGACAGGGTCGATGTGACCGAGCTGGAGGGCGGTCAGACCGGCGGTGGTGGCCGCCTCCCCGAGGGCGGTCAGCCGGTCGTTCCCGGCGTCACCCTCGACCAGCAAGACGGCCGGGGCACGCGCCCGGACGAGCGCGACCACGAGATCGTGGAGCTGTGACGAGCCCGGCGCGACGACCGTCAGCGCAGGGGCCGGGATGATGGCGAGATCTCCTGTCTCGAGGGCATCGAAGGCCGGCACGCGCGGCTTGAGGACGCGCACCCAGCCGACCTCGCGCTCGGCACGCTCGGACGACAGCTCCTCTCCGCCGACCGGCCGTGCGGTCGGGAAGAGCGCGCGATGAAGGTCGTGGAGGGTCGTCACACCCCGACGTTACGACGCCGGGGGCGGGGCCGTGACGGGCCGACGGACCGCGACGAGCTCGTCGAGCAATGCGCCGAACTCACGGTCGACGTTGACGTAGCGGTCCGCGCGGAATACGAGCCCGAGATCGCCATCCCTGGTGAGCCTGGCCCAGATCCGGCGCCGGGGTCGATAGAACGTGATCGTGATGCCGGCGATCAGGAAGGCGAACGCGGACCAGACCACGCCCTGTCCGGGGTCGCGCTTGGCGATCACCAGTGTGTATTCACCGAAGTCCACGAGCCCGACACTGATACCCAGCGCATCCGACACCTTGGTGTCCCCGCGGCGCAGCTGGACCGGGTCGAAGTTCTGGACCTGATCCGACCCGTCGGCATTCGTGCCAGTGATGCGATACGGCAGGACGACAAGCACGCCTTCGCCGACGGGATCCTTGGCGAGCAGCAACTGCAGACCGAGGTCCATGCCCGGGACGGCCATCGTCTCGTAGGGATCGCCACCCGCCGATCCGAGCATCGGGACCTTGGCATCCCACAGGGGCGCGCCCGATGCGTCCTTGACGACGATGTGCGGGGCGGGCCCGAACCCGTTCTGGTGGAACGTGTATCCGCCCACCCCGAGCGGGTCGTTGACGCGGATCGTCTTGCGGGCGACCTCCGCGCCGTTCTGGTAGACCGCCAGGTCGGTCGTGAAGTCCGTCGGCATCCCCGTCTCGAAGCCTGGAGCTTCGAAGTCGTTGTTCTTGACGAGCATCAGGTCCGGAGACCCGATGTTCTGGACCGTCCGTGACTCGCCCTCCGGGATGACGAGGCCGAGCTCGTCACCGAACCGCGAGGTGACCAGGCCCGCGATCAGGAACAGGATCAGGCCGAGGTGCGTGAAGAGCGTCGCTAGCTTCGTGTACTGGTGACGGTCGCCATAGACATAGGTCGAGCCGTCTTCGGTGGACGCCTCCTTGACGTGAAACCCGCGCGAGCGGATGACACGGCCGAGATCCGGAGCCGGCACCCCGGTCATCGCCGCGCGGTCCGGCAGCCGCGGATCGAAGAACGGCTCGGGTTGGACCACGCGCACCGCGGACACGTCGCGCCACAGCCGTGGAGTTCGGTCCAGCGTGCAGACCACGATCGATACGACCAGGACGACCAGGGCGACACCGAAGACCGGCGACTTGAAGATGGCGAAGGCGCCCACCCGCTCAAGCACGTTCACGATGCCCGGCCCGAGGACGGGGTCGTAGCGAGCGTGGATGGTGTCCATCGCTGTCGCGTAGTCGGCAGGCGAGCGCGCGGCGAAGTCGGGCAGCTGTTGGAGCGTCATGCCGACCGCCGCGAGGCTGGCCAGGAAGATGATCTGGACGACCGCGAAGTCGACTGACGTCAGGAGCCGCCAGAGGCCCTGACCGAGCTGGGCGAACGGGTTGGTCGGGGCACGTGCCGCGCTCGTCGCGGGAGCGCCGGCGGCCGCGGCCGGTGTCGCCACGAACGAGACCTAGACGCCGACGGTCTGTGGGCGTCCCGCTCCGCGTGCGACCTCGAGCGCGGTGGCGAAGTCGGCCTGCAGGTCCTCGAGGTCCTCGAGCCCGACCGAGACGCGCAGGAGGCCGGGCGTGATGCCCGACGCGACGAGCTCCTCGTCGGACAGTTGGCGCTGTGAGGTCGACGGCGGGTGGACGACGAAGGTGTGGACGCTACCGAGCGACGCGGTCAGCTCGGGGAGTGCCATCGAATCGATGATCGCCTGGCCGCCCTCCCGGCCGCCTTCCACCTCGAAGGCCAGCATCCCGCCCGCGACACCGTCGCGGAACTGGCGGACGGCGACGTCATGCTGCGGATGACTCGGGAGGCCTGGGTACAGGACGCGGACCACGCCATCCTGACGCTCCAGCCAGGCCGCGAGTGCCGCCGCATTCCGCGCGTGCCGCTCCATCCGGACGCCGAGGCTCAGCAATCCTCGAAGCACGAGGAACGCGTCGAACGGACCGACCGTCCCGCCCGTGTCGTTCTGGAACGCCTCGACGGCGCGGACGAGGTCCGACCGCCCCGCGACCACACCGGCGATGACGTCACTGTGCCCGCCTAGGAACTTCGTCGCCGACTCGAGCACGAGATCGGCGCCCAGCTCGAGCGGGCGGCAGACATACGGGGTCGCGAACGTGTTGTCGACGATGTAGATCGCGCCGTGTTCGTGAGCCATCCGAGCGACCGTGGCGTGATCGGTCACGACCGTGGTCGGGTTCGCGATCGTCTCGGCGTAGACGACCTTCGTCGGAGCTTCGGCGATGGCCCGGTCGACCGTGGCGGTATCGGTCATGTCGACGAGGTCGACCCTGACCCCATAGCGTCGGAAGATCTCGCTCAGGAGCTTGCGCGATGAGCCATACGCGGCGAGGGGACCCACCACCCGGTCGCCGGCTGACAGGTTCGCGCCGAGCGCCGCGTGAACAGCGCCCATCCCCGACGCCAATGTGGTCCCCGCCTCTGCACCGGAGATCTCGGCGAACGCGTCACCGAGGGCGCGGCTGGTCGGGTTCGACAGGCGCGAGTACGAGTACCCCGCCCGACCGTCGCTGACGACGTCGGCGAGCTCCTCGGCGTCGCTCGAGGTGAAGGTGGCCGTCTGATAGATCGGCACCGTGGTCGGGCGCTGGTTCACGGCCGGGGTCTTCGAGGCGGCTCGGATCGCGCGTGTCGAGAAGCCCTGGTGGGCGCGGTCGCTCATCGCTCGGATGCTACACCGCGAGGCGCGGAGGCTCGGTTGACGCTTCTCGCGGTCGAGCGCAGATTCGACGTGAACAGAGGCGTCGCATGGACCTCCTTACATCGGTCGTCGTGCTCCTTATCGTCGTCGCGCTCGCGGGTTGGGTGGCGGCGGCCATCGACGGTCGTCCTCTCGAGGCATTCGGCGCCGGGTTCGTCGGCTATCGCCCGCATGGCTGGCCGCACGGCGTCCAGGAGGAGGACACGGTCCACTTCGCGCCGGCGGCATGGCACGAGCATCCGTCGGTGGATGACGATGGGCCAGGGCCCCTTTCGGACCCCGAGCTGATCGAGCTCGACGACGCCGCGGGGGCCACGGTCCCGCTCCAACGCCTTCGCTGAGGCGCGGCGCGTCGGGCGGGTTTTCGGGGCGCCGGCCGTTTTGTGCTTCGCTGATACAAACCGCGGTGCTACGCTGCGGACGAGGTTGACGATGCGGTTCCGCAGGAGGATCGGTGGTGGCTGAGGCGTTCTTCACAGAGGTCACGGAACCGATCCGGTACGCAGGGCCGGAGTCGACGGACCCTCTCGCCTTCAAGGTCTACGACAAGGACCGCGTCGTCCTCGGCAAGCGGATGGAGGAGCACCTCCGGCCCGGCGTCTGCTTCTGGCATTCGTTCGCATGGCCAGGGCTCGACATGTTCGGCATCGGCACGCTCGATCGCCCATGGCTCGCCGGCACGGGCGACGAGATGGCGAATG
>DATNFQ010000111.1:0-13424 GCA_035606295.1 Patescibacteria group bacterium | reverse complement strand
CGGCGGGCGCCCGGCGAGGCAACGGAAAGACGCGCCGCAGAACGATCAGAGCCCCGGACCCGTCAGCCTCCGATGCCCTGACAGGAACCAGGCTCGCGCACGGTCGTAGACGTGCCGGTCGACGACATTCGGCGTCATCTCGACCCAGCCGTCGCCGCGTCGCGACCGCTTCACATCGGGAGTCCTCGCTGCAGCATTGGCGACGATCGAGTCGAGCAGGAACGACGCAGAGGCGCCGTCCGCGGCGAGGACCGCGAACACGGTGCCTGCGGATGACCACGTTGTCGCGCCGGCGTCGTCCGTTCCGACCTCGACACCGGGCGTCTCCGTCGCCGATGCCTCGAGGATCTCGCGGAGCGTCACCGCCCGGCGGCGCTCAGGATGGCCGCCAGGTCGTCGCTGTGATCGGCATAGTGCGCGATCGTCTCGTCGTGGAACGACTTGAGGTGCGACGGGTGCTTGACCCAGCGGGCCTCGGGGACGACCCTCAGGTAGCCGCGCAGTTCCCCCGGCTGGGTGCGGAAACGCTCGCGTAGCTCGTCGATCGGGATGGCCGCCCACGTCTTCGTGATCTCGTCGTTGACGGCCTCCCCCCCGCGGGTGTCCCAATCCGCATCGACGCGAGCGATCGTCGCGCTCGTCTCCCCGACCGCCAGCTCCTTCGCGGCATCCAGGGACACACCCTGCCAGGCGAGCATATGCGCCATCAGGTCACGCCCGGACCAGCCGTGCGCCGCCTCGATCGGCATGTCGAGCTGCTCGTCAGTCAGATCGGCGAGCGCTTCGTAGGGCGCCCACGCATCACGTTCCTCCTCGAGGAACTCCATCGCATCCAGATACATACGCCGATGGTAGTCGGAGCGAGTGCGGGCCGATGCTAGAGTCGGCCGCATGCAGCGGCGCGGGGACGACCAGCCGACCGTCTTCACGGATGCCGCCGACGCCGCGCAGACCCAGACGCCGACACAGACCCCATCGGCCAAGATGGCCGCGTCAGAGGCTCCCCCACCCCGCGGCATCGCTCACCGGACGGGCGTCGTCTTCGTCCACGGCATCGGCACGCAAGCACCCAGCGAGACGTTCCTCGACTGGTCGGGGGCGATCGTCGAGCTGCTGACCGACTGGCGCGAGGCCGAAGCGTCGGTCGACCCACCCGCCGAAGGCGAGCGCATCGACGACCCCGTCTGGCGTGCCGAGTTCACGTTCAATGCGGCGTCGCCGCCCTACCTCGAGCTCGGCATTCCCGAGCACGGCGGTGTGCCCGCAACGACCTGGGTCATCACCGAGGCGTGGTGGGCATCCGACCTCCGACCGCCGAACCTCGGCACGACGATCGACTACCTGCGTCGCCGCATCGGCACCGTCGTCGAGGGCATCTCCGATGGGTATCGCGACCGGGCGCCGCGGCTCGCGGAGCTGGCGCTCGCCACCGATGTGATCGGCGAACCGCCGCCGCTCGACTGGCGCCTGGCGGAGGACCTCGACAAGGTCCAGTCGAAGACGTTCGGCGCTCGTCCGATCGGCTGGCTCGTCGCCGGCGCAGGTGTCGTCGCCCTCGCCGGCTACGACCTCCTGCGGCGCATCCCGATCCCGGCCGTCCGCGAATTCGCGGTCCGCAAGATGATCGACAGCTTCCTCGTCGACTGGTTCGGCGACCTGCCGGTGCTGCTCGACGAGCCGGTGCAATCAGCCAATGTCCGTGCTCGACTCGCCCGCTCGATCCAGCGACTCGTCGACGACGACTGTGACGCGATCGTCGTGGTCGCCCATTCCGGCGGAGCGCTGGTCAGCTACGAGACGCTGCTCGATCCCGCGTACGTCCACCTGCCGGTCGACAAGCTCGTGACGCTCGGCCAGGGACTCGGGCTGTCGTGGCGCCTCGCCGCGGATCCCGATGTGCGGGAGATCACGCCGGGCAGCCGCCTCCTCGGGAACCTCGCCGAGGTCCGGCCGGGGTTGCGCTGGGTCGACGTGTGGGCGTCGTTCGATCCGGCTCCCGCTGGACCGATCCCGGCTCGGCCACCCTGGCTGCTACCGGCGCCGGTGGCACTCCCCGGTGAGCCGCCACCGACCCCAGCACCGGGGACGATCCTCGTCGAGTCACGACCGGTCACGAACGAGATGAACGTGCTGACCGACCACGGCGCGTATTGGGCGAACCCCGAGGGCTTCGTCATCCCGCTGGTCCGTCACATCGACGCGGCGCTCGGCGATGCCAGTGCTTCTCGCTTCTTCCGCGACCGCACCGACCGGACGTTGCGCATCGTGTGGCGACGACAGCGTGTCTCGGCGCTCGCGGCGTGGGGCTGGTCGTGCTCTGTTGCGGGGATCGCGACGGTAGTGACTCTCCTGGTCCTGCAGGTCGCCGGCCAGCCGCGGCTGTCGAACGCGGGCGACCTGCTGGTCGCGGTGTGGGGTCAGGTCCCGGGTCACGAGATCATCTCGGCGCCGGTCGCGGCGTTCGAGGCTGTGGTCGGTGCTCTCTTGGGGTTCGTGGGACTGGGTGGGCTCGCCGACACGTTGGCGAGCCTGGGTCCCGTGCTGCTTGGATTGGCGCTCACTGCTGGACTGTTCTACGCGCTGGCGAAGGTCGGGCTCGGGCGTTGGCACGACTGGGATCGACGGGAACGTCGGGCGATGCACCCGGAGACACCGCTGCTCCCCGACCGTTCGAAGGCCGGGGCGCAGGCGATGGCGCTGGTCGGAGGGCTGCTGGCCCTCGTATTCGCGGCGTTCGGGTGGGCCGCCGCCGCTGGGATCACGATCGTGCTCGGAGCGGCCGCCGGGCTCATCGTCTGGGCCCGGCGGCCGTTCGCATCGGACGGGCGGCCGCTCCGCCCGCCCGCGTGATCACGACTGCTCGATGATCGGGTACATCTGGCGGTAGCGGCGCTCCCAGTCCTCACCGTAGGTGATCCACTTGACGCGCTCGGCCTGCGCGGCTTCGTCGGCAGTGCGGGCCTGGATCACGGCCGGGACCGTCACCGCGATCGCGCCACCGGCGATGCCGCCGAGGAGCGATGCGGCCAGGGCCAGGCCGATGAACGCGGTGGAGGTGGTCGCGGGTCGCTGTGCGAGCTGGGCCATTTCGGTAGGTCTCCTTGATCTCTGGATGGTCGGTCTTCGATCGGCCGGTCATCTGACCTGCCGTGACCTCATCCTCGATGCCGAGGAGCCCCGTCGAAATCCCGGATATCCCTATTCGTGAGGGCCGGTAGCACCCACCGCTGTAGGGTCGTCCATGCCCGACGATAGGCGCGGGTCGGTCCCCTCGAGCACCAGTCGGGCAAGCTCGGTCCGGCTCTGGACGCCCAATCAACGGAAGAGCCGCGTCAGGTAGGCCTCGACCGTGTGGACGCTCATGAACAGCGCGTCGGCGATCTCCTTGTTGCTCCTCCCCGCTGCGACGAGATCGACGACCTGACGCTCGGTCGCCGTCAACGGCGCACCCTCGGGTCGTCGGGTCGCCACACGCGCGAGCTCGGAACGAGCCCGTTCGAGCCACAGCCGCGCACCGAGCCGTTCGAACACCGCAGTCGCCGCCGTGAGCGCCTCGCGTGCCTGCGCCTTCTGGCGAGCGCGTCGGCGGATCTCGCCAGCGGTCAGGAGCGCTCGGCCGTGGACCATCGGGATCCCTGCGGTGCCTGCGACCGAGACGGCCGCGTCGGAACGCGCCCGTGCCAGATCGATGTCGCCCGTCGCAGCAAGGAGGATCGCCTCAGCCCGATCCGCCTCGGCCGAGATCCACGGGACGTTCCTGGACCGGAGGGTGTCGAGATGCTCAGCCGCGAGACTCGCGCCGTCGCCCACCCGGCCGACCCCGACGAACACCTCGATCGCGAGCGTGACGAACTCGCAGAGCGAGGCGGCCTTGAGTGGGACGCCGACGATCATCGCCGACAGGTCGTCGATGAGCCGTTCGGCACTGGCCGCGTCGCCGAGCGTGAACTCGAGCTCGGCCATCCCGAGCATGGTCGACCAGCGCTCATGGGCGAGCAGCGGGTTGGCGTCGAGGCGAGCACGCGTTCGAGCCTCGATGGCGCGCGCACCCTCCTCATCGCCGCGGACCACGCGGATCCAGTGCGGGACCACGCTGAGGTCGTCCATCCACGCCCCCTCCCCCGTCTGGAGGACGCCGGTCAACGCTTCCGAATACGTCCGCTCCGCTCGATCGAGGTCGCCCATCCGGACCTCGAGGCCGGCTTGTGCCGAGAGGAGGCGCGGCAGGCCGTGCCAATCGCCTCGCTCGCGGGCGCGATCCACAAGGCGCTGCAGCCGGCGCCCGGCCTCGGGGAACTCGCCAGCGTCGCGGAGCAGTCGGGCGAACTGCATATCCGGGTGCTCGATCCCGGGGATGTCGCGGACCTGCGCGTCAAAGTCATCGGCTCGGTCCATGAGGGCCCGCCAGTCGTCGCCGGTGACCCCGCGCCACGAGGCGGCGTGGCCGAGGGTCGGGAACAGGACCAGCGGATCGCCGAGCTCCTCGGCGAGTCGAAGCGCCTCGGCCGCGTGGATCGCGCCTCCCGGCCGGTCCTGCCACGTGACGTAGGCGACGCCCGCGAGACCCAGCTCGATCGGGATGCGCCGTCGGGCGTCGTCGTCGACCAGGGTCGCCGCCTCCTCGTACAGGCGCCGGGACTCCGCCCATTCCGCCTGGACGAGCAGCAGATGGGCCAGCCCCGCCAACGACTCGGCACGTTCGACCGGGCCATCCGACCGTTCGACGAGGTCCTCGAGCGACTGGCGGGCGCGTGCGATGTCGCCACTCGCGATCTGCTGATCCGCGGCGAGTGCGAGGCGGCGGCGGACCGCGAGGCGATCGCCGGACGGCGTCAGATCGACAGCGCGCTCCAGCAGCGAAGCCGCCGAGTCTGGCGCACCGCGACGCACAAGCGACAGCCCGGCATCTTCGAGCGCTTGTGACACGTCACGGTCCGGCTCGATGACGGCGCGGGCCAGGTGATGCGCACGCTCCTCGGGATCGGTCGCGATATCGGCCAACCGGCGATGGATCTCGCGCCGACGCGCCTCGGTCACGCGGGCATCGGCCGCGGCCGCAAGGAGCGGATGACTGAACCGGACCGATCCTCCCGTGGCCTGCAGGACACCCGCCGCCTCGGCACGAGCGATGGCGGGCCTCGGGTCGTCATCGAGCGCGGCCGCGAGCAGCTCGACCGTGGGGTGCGCTGCGGCGGCGGCGAACAGCACCACCATCCCGGCGCCTTCGTCGAGGCCCGCCAGGCGATCCGCGACGAGCGCCTCGAGGCTCGGCGGTACGCGGAGCGTGTCCGAGCCGTCCTCCCGCGTGGATCCACGGGCCACGGCCCGACCGAGCTCGATGGCATAGAACGGGTTCCCACCGGCGACGGCATGGAGCCGAACGAGCGCTGGCCGCGCGAGCTCGAGTCCGAGTCGGTCGCGGAGCAGCCGGTCGACGCTATCGATCGACAGCGGGCGGACGTCGACCGCGGTGATGCGATTCGCCGGCGCACCGGGCACGACGGCATCGGTCGCTGCGTCGTCGACCGTCCGTCGGCCGGCGATCACACCGACGGCTTCGTCGTCGAGACGTCGAAGGACGTACTCGAGGACGCGGGCGGAGGGCTCATCCAACCACTGGACGTCGTCGATCGCCAGGATCAGCGGGCGGTCGCCGGCCGCGTGCCGGATGACGTGTCTGGTGGCGATCGATACGCCGAGTGGTTCGGTCGAGCTGGCGGCCGGCACGCGAAGCAACGCCGCTTCGAGCGCGACCCGCTGCGGCTCGGGAAGCTCGGCCAAGGTCCGGTCGTCGGCCAGGTCGCCGAGTAGGTCGTTCAGCGCCGCGAAGGCCAGCTCGGTCTCCACCTCGGTCGGTCGCGCGACGACGACGCGATACCCGCGCGCTCGAGCAGCAGCGGCCGCCTGTTCCCAGAGTGTCGTCTTGCCGATCCCCGGGGGCCCCGAGAACAGCAGGACACCGAATCGCTGCTCGACGCTTTCGAGGAACGGCGCGACCGGGGCGAGCTCGCGGTCCCGGCCGATGACAGAGGCGCTCACGACGCCCGAGTCTAGGTCAGCCGCCTACCCCGGCGACCGACGTCTGCCGAGGGTGACGGCGCGATGCTCGAAGCGTAGCCTCGCCCTGTGAGCCAGGGGTTCGTCGGACGAGCCGAGGAGCTCGCGGCGATCGAGGAGCTACTCGCAGATGCGCGGCGGGAACGCCGTGCCTCGGCATTGCTGGTCGTCGGCGAGCCGGGGATGGGCAAGTCTCGGCTGCTCGCGGAGGCCGAGGACCGCCATCGCGACGGGGCGATCCTGCGGTTCGCCGGGTACGAACCCGAGTCGACGGTCCCGCTCGCCGCCGCTGCGCCGCTCCTGCGGCGGATCGCCGCCGCGAGCGAGGACCGGAACTTCCATGGGCTGCTCGACGCCGGCGCGGATACCGGCGGACTCGACGCGATCCGGATCTTCGAGTCCGTCCACCGCCAGCTCGCGCGCCTCCAGTCAGCGGCGCTGTTCGTCGACGACCTCCAGTGGGTCGATCCGGTATCGATCGCGCTATGCCACTACCTCGCCCGCGCCATCGATGGCTCTGGCCGTGGCCTCGCCCTCGTGATCGCATCGCGCCCCGCGCCGGTCGTGGAGCAGCTCGCGACCTCGCTTGCGACCGTGGTCGGTGAGGATCGTCGCCCAGCAACGCTCCTGCTCCGGCCGCTCGGTCGTGCCGCCGGCGTGCGTTTCGTCATGGACCGGACAGGCTCTTTGGAGCGTCGAGAAGCCGTCGAGCTCTGGGAGCGGTCGGGCGGTTCCCCGTTCTGGCTCGACGTGCTCGTCGACGCTCGAGGCGACGAGACCGACATCGATGCGGTCGTCGGATCGCGTATCGCGGTGTTGACCGCCGACGCGAAGCATCTGCTCACGATCCTCGCGATCCTGGGGCGCCCGACCGACGCGATCGAGCTCGAGCGGTTGGTGGAGTGGTTCGGCGAGCGAACGACCACGGCGATCGATGCGATCACGCGCCAAGGTCTCGCGATCTCATCCGGCGGAGCGATCCGTCTTGCCCACGACCTGATCCGGGACAGCGTGGTCGCGCTGACCGAACCGGCGATGGGGCGCGCGCTCCACGGGCAGATCGCGAATGTCCTGGAACGCGATGCCGGGGAGGACGCTCCACGACTGCTGGCCGTCCTCGAACACCGCGCTGCTGCCGGTTCGTTCGACCCGGATCTGGCGCTGCGCATCCTCGGATCCACGCAGCGGCGGTTGATCGGCTCCGACGGCGTGCGGCGCATCGCCGACTCCGTGCGGGAGGTGGACGACAACGCGATGCGTGTCCGGGTCGATGCTGCGGCGGCTGGCCTGGCCGACGAGCTCGGCGATCAGGCGCTAGCGCTCGATCTCTGGTCGACGGTCGCTGGTGCGACGACGGACGACGCGATCGCCGCGCGAGCAGAGTTCGGCGCGGCGAGCTCGGCGTACCACCTCGGTCTGCGCGACGACGCCCGTCACTGGCTCCGACGCTCGCGTTCGCGTTCCGCGCGGGACGCCGCGCTCGACATCGCCTCGGACGCGCTCGACGCACGGATCCTGCTCTGGCTCGAGCATCAGACCGACGAGGGTCGGGTGGTCGCGCTCCGGGGCGTCGATCGTGGTCGCGAGGTCGTCGGAGCCGGCGCGCCAACGCGCGACGAACGGGTCGCCAACCTGGACGCGCTCATCGCGGCATGGGAGGCGGCCATCCAGAGCGAGCACGTCGATGAGGTCCTCGCACTCGCCGACGCCGCGCTGGATGCGTCGAAGGCGATCGGCCTCCGCGAGGTGATCGAGGCTCGGTCGATGATCGGGCTCGCGCTCGAATACGCCGCCGATCAACACGAAGCCGTGGCCACCTACCGCCAGGTGTGGGATGACGCGTGGCGGGCGGTGTTGCCCGTGGAAGCCGTCGATGTCGGGTATCGGCTGGCGGCGGTCCTCTTGGACGTCCTCGACCTTGCGGAAGCCGCGCGCGTTTCGACCGAGACCGAGCGGCTGGCGGCACGCGTCGGCGATCAGGGTCGGGTCCGCGACCGGACCCGGCTGGTGACGTACCAGATCGCGATGGTGACCGCTGACTGGCAGGCGGCCGTCGACGAGATCCTCGCCGCCGGGGCCGATGAGCCGGACCCGCACTACGGGCTCCGGTATCCCCTCGCAGTCGCGGTGTGGCTTGCGCGCCTTGGCGTCCATGGTGACGCCGCGCTCGACAACGCCGATTCAGCCCGGCGCCTTGCCGTCGCCGCCGGCTGCGTCGCGTGCGGGCGGGATACCGACGTCGCGATCGCCGAGGTCTACGCCCGTTTCGATCGGTTGTCAGACGCCCGCGAGGCGCTCGCGAGGTGGGATGCGGTCGGGCGACCGTCGTGGCTCGAGTCGGAGTGGCAGCGGCGTCGCGCAGGGGTGCTCATGGACATGGCCGAGACGTCTGGCGCGCTCGATGTGGCTGGTCTCGAGAGCGCGATGACGCGACTCCGCGATGACGCGGAGGCCGAAGGGTTCGCGTTCAACGCGTTGTGGACCGAGCTGGACATGGGGCGGCTCCTTGCCCCACACGACCGGGTTACGGCCGCGGCGGCGTACCGACGCGCCGCTGAGCGCGCCGGCAGGGCGGGAGCGACGACCATCGAGCGCATCGCCGAGCAGGGCCTCCGCGCACTCGGTGAACGGACCTGGCGTCGGGGTCGGGCGATCGATGGGTCCGATGCGCTGGGTGCGCTGTCGGCTCGGGAGCGCGAGGTCGCCGGCTTCGTGGCTGCCGGGGCGACCAATGCGGAGATCGCGACACGCCTGTTCCTGTCACCCAAGACCGTCGAACACCATGTCTCGAACGCCCTGGCGAAGCTCGGGCTGCATTCACGGACCGAGCTGGCAGCCCGTGTCGGCGAGGCCTCGCGATACGCAAACCATGAAGATGGGGCGACTCCCCCATGAAACGCTGACCGCATCGGCCGACGCTGCCTTCCACCACCCACACGGAAGGAAGGAGCACGACGATGCAGACCCAGGGACTCACCTCTCATCTGGACCGCGGCAACGGATCAGTCCCGGCGACATTCGGTGACCCGGCCCGACGGCTCGCCGTCAGCGCGTTGGTCGTGGGCGTTGCGCTCGGCGCATGGTCGGGCTGGGGCCTCGAGCGGATCATCGCCATGGCCCCAGCGTCGACGCCCTCGGCCGCCGCGGCACCGATGGTGGCCGCTCCCGCCATCAAGCCGGCCGCGGCATCCGCGTCGACGGGACGCTCGCTCGCCGTCGAGTTCCCCGCCGATGACGCGTACCTGACGACGACGGCCATCCCGGTCGCCGGGCTGGCCTACGGACGACCGCACGGACCGAAGGTCGCGTCGGTCCACGTCGAACTGATCGCTGGCGGAAAGTCGCTGACCAGCGCCGAGATCCCGGTCTACTCGGGTCGGTTCGCGGGTGTCATCCAGACGCCGGCGCTCGATGACCGGGTGACGGCTGAACTGCGGATCAGCGATCCCCTGCATACCGGAGACAAGGCGGTCGTCCGGACCGTGACGATCGATCACCGCTGAATGGTCCCTGGGGTGGGCGGAGAGGCGGGCGCCGGATGGTGCCGGCCTCTCCGACGGGCCGGCGCTGGATGGTGCCGGCCTCTCCGCGTCTAGGGCTGGATCGCCCGGAGGCGTTCCGCGGCCTGCTCGGGTAGCAGGTCGCGCTGCGGTTCAGCGAGCAGCTCGTAGCCGACCATGAACTTGCGGATCGTGGCGGATCGCAAAAGTGGCGGGTAGACATGAGCATGGAGCTGCCACGTCTCGGTCGCGCTGGCAGCCCCATCGGCGATCGCGTCCGCGCCATCCGTCCCCGCCCCTGCGAACGGCGCCCCATGCCAACCCATCGAGTACGGGAACGGCACCCCGAACACGGCGTCGTAGCGACGGACGAGGTCCCGCAGGAGCGACGCGAGCTCGTCTCGTGCTGCCTCGCTTAGATCAGTCAGCCGAGGCGTGGGCTCCCGAGCCACGATCAGTGTCTCGAACGGCCACACCGCCCAGAACGGGACGACAACGAGCCACGACGGTGACTCGGAGACGACGCGCGGCCCACCGGCCTCGATGTCCGCGATGTCCAGCAGCAACTGCCGTCCGGTCCGGCCGTGATGCTCACGCTGGGTCGAATCCTCCTTCGCCGCCTCGCCGGGCACGGCCGACCCCGCCCAGATCTGGCCGTGCGGATGCGGGTTGGAGGCGCCCATCGCCTCGCCGCGGTTCTCGAAGACCTGCACCCAGCGCCACCGTCGGCCCAGCTCCGCGGTCTGCTCGGCCCAGACATCGATCACCCGCCGGACCGCGCCGACGTCCATGCCTCCGAGCGACAGGTCGTGTCGCGGTGAGTAGCAGACGACCCGGCAGGTGCCTGGTTCGCCGACAGCACGCAGCAACCCCACGCCCCACGTCACCTCGGGCGTCGACGGTCGGAGCGCCGCGAAGTCGTTGGTGAACACGTGGGTCTCGGTATAGGCGGGGTTGCGCTCGCCGTTCGCCCGCCCATTGCCCGGGCAGAGGTAGCACTCGGGGTCGTACGGCGGGCGAGTCTGGGCCGGGGCCGCTTCGAGGCCTCCCTGCCACGGCCGCGCATCCCGACCGGGTGACACCAGCACCCACTCGTCACGGAGCGGGTCCCAGCGCCGGTGTGGCTCGCCGAAGATCAGGGCAGCGTCACCGCCAGCCATCAAGCCGCCTCGCGCCGGGCGATGGAACGACCTCGAAGACGCGAGGGGTCAAGCCCGTGCGCGCCGGATACCGGGTCGAGATCGCCTCCGAGACCGCGTCGATCGCATCCCGTCGCACGAGGTTGACCGTACATCCACCGAACCCGGCACCCGTGAGCCTCGCACCGTGCACGCCATCAACGCTCATGGCGATGTCGACGAGCGCGTCGAGCTCGGGGCTGCTCACCTCGTAGAGGTCTCGCAGGGAGGCGTGGCTATCGACGAAGAGTTCGCCGACGCGCACGTGGTCGCCCATCTCGAACGCCGCAACGGCCTCGCCGACACGTGCGTCTTCCGCGACGACGTGGCGCGCCCGTCGCGCCAGGACCGGGTCAAGGGACGCAGCGGATCCATCGAGCATCGCCGGGGTCACGTCGCGCAACGTCCGCACCTCAGGGTTCGACCGCGCGATGATCGCGGCGGCCGCATCGCACTGCGCTCGACGTTCGTTGTACGCCGTGGTGCTCAGGCGGCGAGCCGAGCCTGAGTCGGCGACGATCACGGCGACCTCGTCGAGCCGTAGCGGGACGGCGCGGTAGGCCAACGATCGACAGTCGAGGAGCAACGCGGCCCCTTCGACGCCGTGCGCCGATGCGAATTGGTCCATCACCCCTGCCTGAACGCCGAGGTACCCGTTCTCGGCGCGCTGCGCCACGCGGGCGATGTGCGCGGGATCCGTTGTCTGCCCTCCCCGACCACCGAGAGCCAGTGCGCTCGCGACCTGGAGGGCCGCTGAGCTGGAGAGTCCGGAGCCCTGCGGCAGGTCCGACGTGAGGGATCCACGAAACCCATGCGTCTGGATGCCTGCCTCGGTCATCGCCCAGGCCATCCCGGCGATGTAGTCGATCCAGTGGCCGCGTCGCGGCCCGATCGCATCAAGGCTGAACGAGGCGCTCTCCCCTGTCTTGGGCTGCGTCACCGTCACCCGCCGGTCGTCGGTGGGGACGAAGGTGATCGTGATTCCGCGGTCGATCGCCATCGGGAGCACGAAGCCCTCGTTGTAGTCGGTGTGTTCGCCGATGAGGTTCACCCGGCCCGGGGCGTGGACCGCGAGGACGTCGCCCGCCTCCGAAGCGCCGAACGTGACCCGCGGCGGCTCTGGTCCATCGGACTCCCTACCCATCACGCATAGTCTGCGGCGATGGGCGACATGGCGGATGGCCGCGTGCTCGGGATCGGCGAACTGCTGTGGGACCTCTTTCCGGACGGCCCGCGACTTGGCGGCGCTCCGTTCAACGTCGTGGCAAACATGCGGCGTCTCAGCCACTCGGCGGCATTCGTGACCGCTGTCGGTGATGACGAGCTGGGGCGGTCAGCGGTGGCGGCGGTGGATGAACTCGGGGTCGACACGACGTTCATCAGCGTCGCGCCGGATCTGCCCACGGGCACGGTCGCCGTGACGCCCGACCCCGTCGAGGGCCATCGGTTCACGATCGGATCGCCGGCCGCGTATGCGTCGATCGGCGATGCCGACACGCTCGTCACGAGGCTCCTTGATCTGGTACCCGAAGCACTGGTCTACGGCACACTCGCGCAGCGGTCTCCCGCGGTCCGCGAGCTCACCCATCGCGTCGCGACGGAGATCCGCCCCGTCAACCGCCTGTACGACGTGAACCTTCGCGACGGATCCTGGACGGGCGACCTCGTCCTGGACCTCCTCAGAGACGCGACGGTCGTGAAGCTGAACGGGGACGAGGCCGTCGTCCTCGCGGGGCTCCTCGGCTCAGCCGCGACCGGCCGCGCGTTAGCAACCGCGCTCGCCGCGCGCTACGGGATCGAACGGCTGTGCATCACGCGCGGAGCTGCCGGGGCGACGCTCCTGGTCGGCGGAGATGAGTACATGGTGGAGGGGATCGAGGTCGATGTCGCAGATACGGTGGGCGCGGGCGACGCCTTCGCCGCTGGGCTGCTCCACGGCCTCCTCACGGATATGCCGCCGGACGAGACGCTGCGCTTCGCGAACCGGCTCGGCGCTCTTGTCGCGTCCAGGGCAGGCGCGCTCCCTGTGTGGAGCGCTACCGAGCTCGCGGACGGTCCCTAGACCGCGACGGGCTCGCGGTACTCCCCGAACACGCCTCGCAGCACCCCGCACATCTCGCCGAGCGTGGCGTAGGCCTCGGCCGCTCGGATGAAGTGCGGCATGAGGTTGGTCTCGCTCGAGCCGGGTCGCGACGCCGCATCGCGCAAGCCAGCGAGAGCCGCCTCGACCGCCGCCGCGTCACGCTCCCGTCGCGTCCGCTCGAGTCGCTCCAACTGCCGCTCCACTGACCCAGCAGGGACCTCGAGCACCGGCACCCGCGTCTCCTCGTTCTCGTCGACATAGGCGTTGACTCCGACGATCCGACGCTCGCCCGCGTCGAGCTCGCGCTGGTACCGATAGGCCGCGTCGGCGATCTCGCGCTGCGGGTAGCCCTCGGCGATCGCTGCGACCATGCCGCCGCGCCGGTCGATCTCGTCGATGTAGCGCCAGACCTGACGCTCGGTCTCGTCGGTCAGCGCCTCGACGAACCACGAGCCGCCGAGCGGATCGACGGTCGCATCGACCCCGCTCTCCTCGGCGATCACATGCTGCTGTCGTAGCGCGAGCAGTGCCGCCTCGGCGGTCGGGACCGCTAGCGCCTCGTCATAAGCGTCGGTATGGAGCGACTGCGTGCCACCGAGGACACCG
>DATNFQ010000110.1:0-8151 GCA_035606295.1 Patescibacteria group bacterium | reverse complement strand
CCGCTCGACCTCTGGAAGAGCCGCGCCTACTCGGCGTCGATGGTTTCGATCTTCTTCGCTGCGTTCGCCTTCTTCGGCGCGATCGTGTTCCTGCCGCGCTGGTTCCAGGTCGTCGAGTGCTTCTCCCCGACGAATTCCGGCCTCGCTGCACTCCCGCTGGTCATCGGGCTCATCTTCAGCTCGATCGCGTCCGGCGTGCTCGTCGCACGGACCGGGCGCTACAAGTTCCTACTCGTCGGCGCGATCGCCCTCCTGGGTGTCGCGACGGCGCTCATGACACAGCTCACGAAGGACACCCCGCTCCCGATCGTATGGTTCTGGATGTTCCTCGCCGGTCTCGGCGTCGGCCCGACCTTCTCGGTCTTCACGATCGTGATCCAGAACTCGGTGCCGTTCCGCCAGATGGGCGTCGCGACGTCGAACCTGACGTTCTTCCGGCAGATCGGTGGATCGGTGGCACTCGCGTTCGTCGGCACGATCTTCGCGGACGCGTTCGAGAACGACCTCGTCCCGCAGATGACCGCTGCGGGCGTCCCCAGCCAGATCGTCCAGGGCTTCCAGCAGGGTCAGGGGACGTTCGACATCAACAACCTGACCGGCGTGGGGAACTTGGGCAACGCGATCCTCGCGGCGGTCCCGCCGCAGTTCGTCGAGGTCGTCCGACCGTTCGTCCCGAACATCATCGAGGGCATCCACGGGGCGTTCAGCCTCGCGGTCGGCCAGACGTTCTACCTCGGCGTATTCGGAGCCGTCGTCGCCGCCATCGCCGCCTTGGCGATGAAGGAGCTTCCGCTCCGCGCGTCGAACGCCGCTCCTGTCGCCCGGGCCGAGGCCCAGGCGCAGGGTCAGGCCGCACCCGTGAAGAGCGCGCCGGCAGCCGACTGAGCTCGGCACGGCGATCCGTTCGTCCTTACAGGACGGCCCCGGTGGCAGCGCCACCGGGGCCGTTGCTCGTTCCGGACTAGGATGGCGACGATGACCTCTACGACCGACCTGCATCCCGCTTCGTTCCCGCCTCGCCTCCAGGCGATCGGCACGGCGGACGCACCGTTCCACGCACTCCTCGACGGATCGGCACTGCCGGAAGGCACGATGCGGCGTGTCACGGTGGGCGAGCTCGACCTGCTGCTCGTGAACACCGATCACGGCGTCTTCGCCACCGACGATCGATGCCCGCATATGTCGGCACCGCTCTCGATCGGCGACCTCGAGGGATGCATCGTCGCGTGCCCGCTGCACGATGGGAAGTTCGATCTGGTCAGCGGTGACACCGCCCAGATGCCCACGACCGGCGGTCTCGACGCGGATGGCACATACCACCCGACGTGGTCGCCGGCTGGCAAGGACCCCAAGGTCGACCCGCCCGGCAAGAAGGCGGAGGCGCGCCGACTGACGCGCGTCCGCCGGCTGCGGTATTACCCCGTCCGGATCACGAACGGCGCCATCGAGGTCGCCATCCGGGAGTAAGCGGCAGCCGCTCCTAAGTCTCGCCCTGCTCGGGCCGCTCCGCCGGCTTCTGGACGTCCCGCTTCTTGATCGGCTTGGTGTGCGGTTCCGTCTCGGCCGCGTCGTCGCGATGCGTCCGCGCGTAGGCCTGGATGATCCGCACCGCCTCGTCGGTGTCATCAGTGAGCCGGAGCAGGTCGACATCCTGCTTGTTGATCGCGGCCTCGGCCAGCAATGTCCCGCGGATCCAATCGATCATCCCGCCCCAGTACTCCGACCCCATCAGGATCACGGGGAAGTCCTGGACCTTGTGCGTCTGGATGAGCGTCAGCGCCTCGAAAAGCTCGTCGAGCGTGCCGTAGCCGCCCGGGAAGATCACGAAGGCATCGGCGTACTTCACGAACATGACCTTGCGGGTGAAGAAGTACCGGAACTCGATCCCGAGGTCGACGTAGCGGTTGAGCCCTTGCTCCTTCGGCAGCTCGATGTTGCAGCCGATCGATAGCTGGCCGCCCTCCTGGCAGCCGCGGTTCGCCGCCTCCATGATCCCCGGCCCCCCACCGGTGATCACCGCGTAGCCGGCGTCGGCCAGCTTGTGGCCCAGTTCGCGCGCCATCGCGTAGTAGTGGTGGGTACGGCTGGTTCGCGCCGATCCGAACACGCTGACGGCCGGGCCGACCTCGGCCATCGCGTCGAAGCCTTCGACGAACTCCGACAGGATCCGCAGGGCACGCCACGGATCGGTGTCGAGGAATTCGGGCGGCGTCGGTCGTTCGAGGAGGGCCTCGTCCTCGGTCTTCTTGATCCGGTGGCCGGCCAGCGGTTCGGCTTCGGGCCGGATCGTGAGTCGACCGAGTCGACGGCGATCGGGGGTATCGGTCACGATGCGAAGGATGCCATCCGCCGACATGTCCCGAGGCCGATGATTCGCGGGAGTGTGATCCTTGGCGTCCTGTTGGTCCTGGTCGGCCTGGTGTGGATCGGCCAGGGGCTCGGGCTGCTCCGCGGATCGAGCTTCATGGTGGATGACTCGCGCTGGGCGGCAGCCGGCGCGATCGCGGCCGTGGCCGGCGCCGTGCTCCTGATCAGGGCACGGCGCCGGTAGAGACGGATCGGAGCGCTATGACTTCACGAATGCGAGGATCTCGGTCTTGCCCGAAGCCTCGACCCACCGGGAACCGACGAGGAGCAGGTGACCGGTCACCGTGTCGCGGCGGAGCACACCGCCTTGCATGCCCAGCGAGCCCGGGACCCGCCGAGCCGTGGTCCACGTACCGTCAGGGCGACGCGAAAGGTCGCGCACATCGCGTTCGGTGGCCAAAGCCGCGTACAGCCTGCCCGTCGACGTATCAAGCGCGAGCGACGGTGAGGTCACCAAGGCCGTCACCCGCTTGACGCGCCACGCTCCGCTGACGTCCGTCCCGAAATAGGTCCCAGGCTTCACATCAGGCTCTCCCCCGTCGGCGCAGCCACCACCGAACTTCGGGTGGACAGCCCAGGCCATGTAGGCGCGATCGCCGGCCCCGAGGACCAACGACGGCGCGTCCATCTGCATGATCTTGCTGCGGAACACGATCCGGGTGGAAAGGCTCCGACCGGTTACGGTCGCGTAGCGGATCGAGTCCCCGGTCGTGTAGGCGATCCGGGCTCGGCCATCGTCGCCGACGCGCAACGACGTACCGGTCGCGCCGGGGATGCGGATCGAACGGAACGTCCCACCCGACAGCGAGCCGTACCAGACTGGACCCTCCTGGTGCTGCGTGGCGAAGGTCTCGTGGATCACACCGTTCACGACACGGAACGACTGCAGGTGGTCACCGAGCGATCCGATACGCGTAGGCGGGGACCAACGTCCATTCGGAAGGGTCCGCGTCCGGTAGTAGACGCCGACATCGATCATGCCGTCGAAGCCGCAGCCCCCTTCGACCTGCCGCTGACGGGTGTACGCGACGTAGAGCGTCGAGCCGTCGACCGCGATCTGCGGCTCGATCTCGGTCCTGTGCGCCGGATGGGGCAACGCGGTCGTGCGCCAGGTCTTCCCGTCCTTGGAGGAGGCGTACCGGATCCCCATGCCGCAGCCGGCCACGACGTGATACCCGCCGCTCGGATCGACGGTCGCGCTGGTGCTGAAGCAAGGGCCTGTCATGACGACCCGTGCCTTCGACCACACCGTCGGGACCGGACCCGCCGCCTGGACCGAGGGCGTGTCCACGGTCGTGGGCTTGCCGAGGTCCGGGGTCGCGGAGGGGGCAGGCGACCCATCCGTGACGGCCGGGACGGCCGACGGGTCCGGCGAGGCGTCGCCAGACGGCTGGACGATGGGCGACGCACTCGGCGCAGGTGCACCCGCGGGACCGGCCACGGCCGGCGCATCGCCACAGGCCGCGGCGATGAGCGCCGCAGATGTAAGCAGGATCACCGCACCAAGGCGGTTGCGAAGGGCAGTCATCTCGTTCGAGTCCTTGCTTCGAGGGACGCCGTGGTGGCGACCTGTGGACTCGACGCGGCAACGGCCTCGTTGTGACAGGACTGTCGGTCAGCCGACAGGTGCGCGGTTCAGCCACTCCTTCCAGGTCGACTCCGCAGGGCCTGCGCTGACATCGTTGCCGTTGCGGACCAGCGGGAGACGGAGAAGACGCGGATCGGCCATCAGTCGCTCCACGACCTGCCTATCGTCCATCCGCAGATACCCCAACCCACCATCGCGGTAGGCGCGCGAGGTCTCGTCGAGCAGCGCCCGGGCGCCGAGGCGCTCCACGAAACGGCGCAGTTCGCCGGGTGCGATCGCCCGCTTGCGAAGGTCGACGAAGGAGACCGCGACACGGCGCTCCTTGAAGAAGCGTTGTGCGGCGCGCGTCGCCTGGTCTCTCTCGAGCCCGAAGACCTGGATCGTGGTCGGTGGCATGCGGGCGAGCCTATCGCACGGACTCGGAGCAGGGGTCCGACCGGGTACCATCGACGCCCACAGGAGGTGCCCGCGTGACGGTCTGGTTCACGGTCCAGCTCGCCGATCAGCCCGGCTCGCTCGCTCGCGTCGCCAATGCGCTCGCCGAGCGCAACGTGAACATCACGGGCATCGTCGGCGTCGCCGAGGACACGGATGGCGCCCTGATGCTCACCACGTCGGATCCCGACGCTACTCGGCAGGCCTTCGAAAGCCTCGGGCTCGCCTTCGAGGAGCACGACCCGATGGGCGAGATGCAACCCGAATCGATGACCGTGGGCGATCTCCGGCCCGGCGCGGCCGGTCGCGGCACGCTCCCCGGCTGACCTCGACCGCCTCGTGGCCCGACGGGCGGCGGCCTCGACCGCCGCGATCCGGTTCGACGTCGTCGACGGCCTCGAGACCGCATCGACGATCGGGGCCGCCGTAGCGGCGCTTGGCGGCCGCATCCGAACGTTGTCAACCGTCCGGCCACTCTCGGATGACCCGCCACTCGTCGAGATCGAGCTCGAGGTCGAGGGCGTCAGCGAGGACGAGCTCGTCGCGGCGCTCGAAGCGATCGACGATGTGCGCGCGATCCATCGGACGCGCGCGCTCGGGTCGGTGTTCGGCAAGCGGATCATCGTGGTCGGTGGCGGCGCACAGGTCGCCCAGGTCGCACTGGGTGCCGTGAGCGAGGCCGACCGCCACAACCTGCGCGGCGAGCGCATATCGGTCGACACGATCCCGCTCGTCGGTGAGGCCGATATCGCGGCCGCGGTACGGGCCGTCGCCGACCTGCCGCGCGCCCGGTTGCTCGTCCTGGCGGGCTCGATCATGGGTGGCGACATCAGTGCAGCCGCCGAGGAACTGCGCGAAGTCGGGATCCCGATCATCGCGTTGAACATGGTCGGATCGATCACCGACCACGTCGACCTGGTCGTGTCCGATCCGGTCCAGGCCGGCACGATGGCCGTCATGGCGGTCGCCGAGACCGCGACGTTCGACCTCGACCGACAGCGCGGCCGGCGCTACTGAGCCGGACTGAGACCGACTGCGATCTCCTCGGGAAGCCAGAACCAGCGGAGCGACTCGAAGTCGGTGTCGACCTCGAGCGTCTCGGGTGACGGCGGCGGGCCGAGCGCCGCGGCAGGATCGCCCAGGATGCGTTCCGCGTCCGCTAGGTAGGCCTCGAAACGCGCCTCGGGTTCGCGATGGCGGTGTGCCGGGTACTGGAGGCCACCAGCCTCGTAGCGGATGTCATGAAGCGACAGGGGTGGCTCGGGCGCCCCGTCGGCATGACGCCAGAGCCCGGTCGCCGGCTCGAAGCGGTACCAGGGCGTCAGCCGCCAGCCGTCGCGAGCGATCAGCGCGACCGCCCGAACGATGTAGTCGAAGACGGCTTCGCTGATGAAGTAGTTGAAGTTCACCCGGACCCAGCCTGGCTTGATCCCTTCGCAGCCGCGGGAGATCTCGCGCTCGAACGCATGGGACGTCTCGATATCGATGCCGAGCAGCCGATGACCGTATGGCCCGGCGCACGAGCAGCCTCCCCGGGACTGGATCCCGAACAGGTCGTTGAGCAGCGCGACCACGAGGTTGTGATGGAGGTACCGGTCGTCGTGCCGGATCGTGAACGACACGATCGAGAGACGCGGCAGCGCGGGGTTGCCGAGGATCTGGATCGACGGCTCGTGGCGCCATGCCCCGATCGCCCGGTCGATGAAGTCTTCCTCATGCTCGCGGATCGCGTCGACGCCGACTCGCTCCTTGAGCTGGAACGCGAGGCCCGCCCGGATCGACTCGACGATGGCCGGCGTACCGCCTTCCTCGCGGTGCTCCGGGTCCTCGAGGTAGACGTGCTCGAAGGGGTTGACATAGGCGACGGTCCCGCCGCCAGGTGCGGCAGGCACGCGGTTGCGGAAGAGCTCGCGGCGAGCGACGAGGACGCCGGGTGTCCCGGGCCCGCCGATGAACTTGTGGGGCGAGAGGACCACGGCGTCCTTGTAGTCGAGGGCGGCGTCCCCAGGTTCCGAGCCCTCGCGATGGGGCTCCATCTCGACCTCGACGTAGGGCGCTGCCGCCGCGAAGTCCCAGAGCGACAGGGCCCCATGACGATGGAGCAGCACCGAGATCGCCCGCGTGTCGGACAGGATGCCTGTGACGTTCGATGCAGCGGAGAACGCACCGATCCGGAGCGGCCGGTCCGCGTATGCCTCGAGCGAGCGCTCGAGGCTGGCGAGATCGATCCGCCCATCCTGGTCCTCGCCGATCGTGACGACGTCGGCGATCGACTCCCGCCAGGGCAGTTCGTTGCTGTGATGCTCGTAGGGGCCGATGAACACGACCGGGCGCTCGGCCGGCGGGATGTGCCCGGTGAGCCCGTAGCGGTCGTCGAGGTCGGCCGGGATGCGGAGCTGCAACACGTCCACGAGCTTGTTGACGGCGGCGGTCATCCCTGAGCCGCAGAAGATCACGGCGTGCTCGTCGGAGCCGCCGACGCCGTCGCGGATGATCCGTCGCGCCTCCTCGCGGAACCGCGTCGTCTGCAGCCCGGTGCCCGACGACTCCGTGTGGGTGTTCGCGTAGAGCGGCAGCACCGCGTCGCGTAGGTAGTCCTCGATGAACGAGAGCGCGCGGCCTGACGCGGTGTAATCGGCGTAGGTCACGCGACGGATGCCGAACGGGCCGGCTACAGCCTCGTCGTCGCCGATGACGGAAGCGCGGATGAGATCGATCAGGGCGTCGGCATCGCTCACGGGCGCATCGTAGTAGGTGGGCGCATGTCCCGGACCGGGTACCCTCGTTCCGTGCGGATCGCCACCTGGAACGTCAACTCGCTCAAGGCGCGGACCGACGCCGTCGACAAGTGGTTGGAGCGTGCGGACCCCGACGTCCTGCTGATGCAGGAGACCAAGCTCTCGGACGCGGACGCGCCGGTCATGCAGTTCCAGATGGCCGGCTACCACCTCGTCCATCACGGCGAAGGTCGCTGGAACGGCGTCGCGATCGCCGCCCGGGAGGGTCTGGCGGTCGACGACATCGTCACCAACTTCGGTGATGGCCCGGTGCGGGACAGCAGCGCCGGGGCAGGCGCGTCTGAGGAGGACGACTTCGACCCGTTCGACGAGGCGCGGATGCTGTCCGCCGTCGTGGACGGAACGCGCTTCGTGGCCCTCTACGCACCGAACGGTCGCGTCGTCGGCAGCCCGTTCTACGAGGGCAAGCTGCGCTGGTTCGAGCGGGTGCGCCGCTGGCTCGACGAGACTCGCTCGGTGGACGAGCCGCTCGTGCTTGCAGGCGACTACAACGTGACCCCGGCCGACGAGGACGTCTGGGATCCGGTCAAGGCCCATGGCGGGACCCATGTGTCGGAGCCGGAACGCGAGGCGCTGGCCCACCTCCGCGATTGGGGGTTGGCCGACGCCTACCGGCTCCAGGAGCAGCGCGGCGGCCGGTTCAGTTGGTGGGACTACCGCGCCGGGATGTTCCATCGCAACGAAGGCATGCGCATCGACCTGCTCTACGTGACCGAGCCCGTCGCGAAGCGAGTGGTGTGGGCGGAGATCGATCGCGAAGCACGGAAGGGTCCGCCCGTGCCCTCCGACCATGCGCCGGTCGTCGTCGATCTCGACACACCGGGGAAGCCGTTCAAGGCCGGCTGGGATGAGGCGCTCGCACGGATCCGAGCGCGGACACGTCCGAGCGGTCACAAGAGTCCCGCGCAGATCCGGTACGAGGAGGAACGGAAGACCCGTTCGAGCTGAGCGTGGCCCGGCCCA
>DATNFQ010000109.1:0-2946 GCA_035606295.1 Patescibacteria group bacterium | reverse complement strand
CGGATGGCGACGTCGTCCTCGGCGACGTCAACACGACCGGAAACACCACGACCATCGAAACCGCCGACGCTGACCCCGCATTCGTCGTCACGAACAGCAACCTCAGCTCGGTGGCCATCTACGCCTCTGGGGAGCGCGCTGGTGTGGAGGCCCACGTGCCCGGCCCACCCGGCACCGCGATCGTGGCGATAGCGGGCTTCGGCGACGGTGGGCAGGGTGGCGCGATCCACGCCGAGGGCTGGTCCGAGTTCGTCGGACATGTGGTCATGAGCCGAAGTGGGCGCGCGACGGTCCTCAAGGGAACTGCGTCCGTCACCATCGATCTGCGCTCGAAGGGCGGCCTGGGCGGGACGCCGCTGTGCTTCGCGAACGTCATGAGCTATCGCCCTGGGCTGTTCGTCACCATGGTGCGACCGAACTACCCAAGCGCCGGGAGGGCGCGGATCTATCTGAACAAGATCGCAAGCGCGAACACGTACGTGGCCTGGTTCGTCCTGGGCTAGCGTCGCCCTATTGGCTCATCAGCACCTGTTGTGGGACAGGTGGAGGAGCCGATCGTCGTCCGCCGTACCACGCGAGCAGGACGGCGCCCAAACCGAGCACGATCACGACGAACTTGATCCACGGGCCGATCACCGGGATCAGCGACAGCAGCACGACGACCGCCGCGCCGACAGCCATCAGCCCGAACTCTCGTGATCGCGTCGCAGACCGATCCCGCATGACCACACCAGCGACCGCCGCTCCGACGATCGCGTCAGCCAGGTACGCGCAGATCACGACGAACCCGAGCGTCGTCCCGAGGATGGCCACGAACCCGGTAAGCACATCGAGGCCGACGAGGTCATCGAACCCGACGATCCCGAAGACGACCGCCAGCACGATCATCCCCAGCAGGATGACGAGCAAGGCGACGAGATAGCCCAGCAGTCCAAGGATGCCCCAACCGGCAGCCGGGAGCGGTCGCCGCTGGATGGCCTCCTTTGTCGCGGCGTACGTGCCGGGCGCGAGCCACAGCAGCAGCCCGCCGACGAGCAGCACGATCAGGAAGTGCTGGATGCCGTCGAGCGCGGTGTTGGTCACGACGGCTGTCTGATCGGGCGTGGGCGCTGGGGCCGCAGCCGGCGTGCCCCACGGGAATCGACCGGCATTGATGACCACGTCTTCCGTACCGCCGACGCTGCCGGTCTTGTCGTACGTGGCCGCCGACGCACTCAGGTCGCCGGTCACCGTCCCGTCAACGCTGAGGCGCCCGACCGAAGCGAGCATGTCCTCACCGACGGTCCCGGACGGGTCGATCGTAGCTTGCCCGCTGGCCGTCGCGAGATCCTCCTTGACGGTGCCGGAAACGGACACCGTCCCGGCCGCCAGACGCGCGTCACCGCCGACCGTCCCGGTGATCGACACGTTGCCACCGGCACTGAGCACATCACCCGTCACGGTGCCGGGGATCTCGATCGTGCCACCCATGGCGACGAGGTCTCCGTCGATCGTGCCTTCGACTCTGACCGTTCCTGCGAACACATACAGATCGCTCGTGACGGTTTCACCCGCGGGGATCGTGACGGTCTGGCCGCTGCGAAGCTTGTCGTTCGACTGTGCGAGCGCGACACCGACCAGAACGACGAGCGCGACGACCGCGAGGGTCGCCGCGGTCGCGATACGACGAGATGGGCGTGGCATGGGAGGCCCTCCTAGCATCCCCCAGCCTGAGCCGGCAACGTCACCTCACGACACTGCCGAGTGTCCGCTTTCGGGGTGTCGGACGGCCTGTGGTCAGGGCCGCGCCGCGGCGTGTCAGAAGCGAAAGCGATCCCAGGTGCGAAGTTCGACCTCGTCCGCGATCGACGACGCGAGCCGCATCGCGAACCGATCGATCAGCCGGGCGAAGAACGGCCGGCGCAGCCGGACGGGTGCCGCGCGAGCGGGCACACCGGCCATCTCTGCCGCTACCTCGACCGCCCGCTCGATGTCACCGATCTCGTCGACGAGGCCGAGCTCGATCGCTTGCTTGGCGAGCCAGACCTCGCCGGTCGCGATCTCGACCGCCCGCGCGCGCGGCATGCCGCGGCCTTCGGCCACCCGGTCGACGAACGCCTCGTAGAAGCCGTCGACCAGGGCCTGCTCCTTCGCGCGCTCCTCCTCCGTGTCCTCGCGCCAGGGTGAGCCCATCCCCTTCAGGCGCCCGGCCCGGGTCTCGGCCACCGAAACGCCGATCCGTTCGAGGAGCGCCGGGAGGTGCGGTGAGACGGAGATCACGCCGATCGATCCGACGACCGCGGTCGGGTTCGCGATGATCCGCCGCGCACCGAGCGCGGCCAGATACGAGCCCGACGCGCCGACACCCCGGATCGCGGCGACCACCGGCTTGGCCTTGGCCAGTCGCTGGATCGCGAGGAACAGGTCGTCGGAGGCGGTCGCGGACCCGCCCGGCGAGTCGATATCCAGGACGACCGCCGGCACCTTCGAGGACTCCCGGATGTGGCGCAGCAGCTCGACGAACTCCGCGCTACGCCCGCCGCCCGTGATCGGCCCGTGGATGCGGACAATCGCGACCTGCCTCGCCGGGAACGGGCGCGGTGGCCACGCGAAGAGCCGGCGGACGGTGGATCCGGGCTGGATGGGAGCGGACATGGCGGCGACCTCGTGGACGGGGGCCCGCCATCCTACGCGAGGACGCCTGACGCCGCGTCCGAGGCGGGCGTCCTTGGAAGGTGTTGTCATACGGTATCATTTGCTATATGACATCTACCTTGGCACCGAGCGCGCGTCGATCACCCACGGGCGATGGCGCGCCCTCGTTCGTGCACGAGGTCGAGCGGTTGCTGACGGCAGGTATCGGCATCACCGCGCGGGCCATCGAGCAGACGCGGGAGGCCAAGGACCTGACCCTCCTCCAATGGCGAGTGTTGGTTGTCGCCGCCGAGCCGTCCGGGATCCGGATCG
>DATNFQ010000108.1:0-2016 GCA_035606295.1 Patescibacteria group bacterium | reverse complement strand
AGACTGACTGACCTCCCCCATGCCGCAACCCGACGTCGCCACGATCGCCGACCTGGTCCGTGTCCACGCGGCGAAGCGGCCCGATGCGATCGCTCTCGTCGTCGGCGAGCGCATCATCAGCTTCGCCGAACTCGACGCCCGCTCCAGCCAGGCCGCACAGGCGTTCCGCGCCGCAGGCGTCGGGACCGGCGACCGGGTCGCGTTCGTCGAGAAGAACGGCGCCGAATTTTTCGAAGTGGTCTGTGGACTGGCCAAACTCGGAGCCGTCGGCGTACCCGTGAATTGGCGGCTGGCCCCGTCACCCAGTCGTCGAAATCAGGCCAGCGTTCATGGTCGCCGATGGCGACAATGAGGACCTCGAGGCGATCTTCGATCGACTCCACGTGACCGAAGAACTCCGAGCCGACCACAACCACCTTCGCCTCTGCGCCATCGATGATGTATACCCCGCCGAAGATCCGGGCGTCACAACGGGATCCGACGATGTCGCGTTCTTGATGTACACATCGGGCACCACCGGTTCGCCCAAGGGCGTCATGCTGAGCAACAACAACTACTTCAGCAAGGCCACCGGCATCGCGGACAAGTGGCGGTTCGACGCCGACAGCGTGAGCCTCGCCGTGATGCCGACGTTCCACATGGCGGGCTCCGGCTGGGCACTGGTGGGCCTGTACGAAGGCTGCACCACCGTGGTGCTGCGCGACGTCGATTCACCGGCGATTCTCGATGCCGTTGCGCGACATCGCATTACCAACATGCTGCTGGTACCCGCGGTGATCCAGATGCTGCTCGCGACACCGGGCGTCGCAGGCACCGACTTCTCGAGCGTACGCGCGATCGTCTACGGCGCCTCGCCCATCACCGACGACGTTCTCGTGAAGGGCCTTCAGCGGTTCGGTTGCGAGTTCCTCCAGGTGTACGGGTTGACCGAAACCACCGGCTCCATAACGCAACTCGATGACCACGATCCGGTACACCGGCCCGGACTGCTGCGCTCGTGAGGTAAGCCGTACCCGTGGGTGGACGTCCGAATCGTCGACAACGGAGGCGAGGATGTCCCGAACGGCACCGTCGGCGAACTGTGGACACGGTCGGCGCAGAACATGCTCGGCTACTGGCACAATCCCGCTTCGACGGCAGCGACCATAACGCAAGACGGCTGGCTGAAGACCGGTGACGCCGGCTATCTCGACGACGACGGCTACATCTACCTGCACGACCGGGTGAAGGACATGATCGTCTCGGGCGGCGAGAACGTGTCGCCCACCGAGGTCGAGAACGTCCTCATGACACATCCGGAGGTCGGCGACGTCGCCGTCATAGGCGTCCCCGACGAGAGATGGGGCGAGGCGGTCAAGGCGGTCGTCGTCCCCGCGGTCGGCACCTCGCCGAGTGAAGCCGACCTGATCGCCTATGCCCGCGAGCGGCTCGGCGGGTTCAAGCTGCCCAAATCGGTCGACTTCGCCGAGGTGCTCCCCCGCACCCCGAGCGGCAAGCTGCTCAAGCGCACGCTGCGCGAACCCTACTGGGAGGGCGTCGGCCGCCGAATCGGCTGACGTGCCCAAATCGGCCGGCGATGAGGCCGGGGCATGTTGAGATGGGCCATGCCAACCGAAGACATCGCCGCCGTCGCCGACATCGTGCGGGTGCACGGCGCCGAGCGGGCTGATGTCGCCGCCCTCGTCATGGGTGAGCGCATCATCACTTACGGCGAGCTGCACGCCCGGTCGAGTCAGGCCGCCAACGCCTTCCGGGCCGCAGGCGTCGGGTTCGGGGACAGGGTCGCGTTCGTCGAGAAGAACGGCGTCGAATTCTTCGAAGTCACATACGGATTGGCCAAGCTCGGGGCCGTCGTCGTCCCCGTGAACTGGCGGCTGGCGCCCCCCGAGATGCTGCAGATCATCGATGACGCCGGTGCTGCAGTTGTCGTCGTGGGGTCCGAGTTCCTCGGTCACATCGAAGCCATCGCGGACGAGCTCACGAGTGTCCACACGATCCTCGCGGTCGGGCACCACG
>DATNFQ010000107.1:0-10127 GCA_035606295.1 Patescibacteria group bacterium | reverse complement strand
CATCCGGGCAGGATACGCCGAGATGTCGACAACTTCTGGCAGGTTCCTCGCGTCGCTTGCGCCCGCCGGTCTCTGCCAGATATGCGCCACGCGAATACTTGACTCTTTCCAGGCCCTGATCTGTGTCGCGCTGGTCTGGATCCGTGCGGGAAGACGTGATTTTCGTGGCTGGGCCGGCCGAATCCTATGCCTACCATTCGCCCGGGGGATATCCGGCAGATTCCAGCGCCGCGCGCGCCCCGGGCGCCGGGCGCCGCCAACGCCTCTACGGCTGCGGCCGGCCCTCCGTGCCGCCCTCGCGCAGGAAGCGCTCGATCTCGCCGATCAGGTCGTCGCCCGATGGCAACCGCTGCTCATCGACCATCGCCTCCAGGCGCTCGACGTAGGTCCGCGTCGTCTCCTCGAGCGCGGTCGCAGTGTCGAGCCGTGTCCGGAGCTGGCGAGCTTCCTCCGCAAGGTCCCCGGTCGGCAACGTGATCCCGAGATGCCGCCCAAGCGCCTCGACCAGCGCGAGTGACGCCGCCGGATACGGCCCAGAGACATAGTGCGGGACCTGCGCGAAGTAGCCCACCGCCGGGATGCCGCCCTCGGCCATCGCCATCTCGAGCACGCTGATCGCCGCCGCCGGCACACGCAGCAGCCCCGCTGGGCCCGGCTGGATGTCGCCGCGCAGCCGCCCCTCCTCTGACGTCGTCCCGAGGATCGGCACGTCCCGGGTATGTGGCACGGCCGCCGGGATCGCTCCAAGGCTGACCCACTCGACCACGCCGAGACGTCGCGCGATATCGAGCATGTCGTCGGCGAACGCATGCCATCGGTCGTCGGGCTCGGGGCCCGCGAGCACCAGGAGGTCGCGCTCGCCGAATCGCACGCGACGGACGACGAGCTCCGGCCAGGTCAGCTCGGCGAGCCGCCCATCGACGATCTGCAGCGTGGGCCGGCGTGCGCGGTAGTCGAACAGCGCATCGGGGTCGAACGTCGCGACATCGACCGCCTCATCGAGCAGCTGTTCGAGCGCCGTCGTCGCTGCGCTACCGGCATCGACCCAGCCATCGAACGCGGCGATCAGGACCGGCGCGATCAGGTCGCCGGGATCGCCCGGACTGCCCGGTCCGGCCAATGAATAGAGGCTCACGAGGGCAGTCTACGCGGCCGATGGCGAGTTCCCTCGTGCACGAGACGCCAACGGTTTAGGTTTCCGAACGAAGCCTGAATCTGTTGGTGGTTGTATCGTCTCGCCCGACTTTGGCAGATTCGTCGGCGCTGTCAGCCGACCATGTCTCGACATTTCCTAGGAGGGACACCTTGCAGAGCAGGGTCGCGCGGCGCGTCCCAGTAACCGCCGCGCTCGTCATCTCGGCACTCGTTCTGCCGATCTTCGCGCCGACCGTCGGCGCCGCGAATGGACTCGAAGTCACGACACCCTACCCGGCCGTCGCCGTCGCACCCGGCAACAAGGTCAGCTTCGACCTGACGGTCACGTCGACACGCGCCGCGGATATCGCGCTGTCCCTGGCTGGGACACCGAGCGGTTGGACCGCGAGCCTGATCGGTGGCGGGAACGTCGTCGATGCCGTCGCCGCAGCGCCGGGCAAGCCCGGCACCGTGCGACTCGACGTCACCGTCCCGGCCACCGCCACGGACAGTTCCTCGACGATCCGCGTCACCGCGCGCGGCGGGGGAGCCGAGGACGTGCTGCCGATCTCGATCCGGGTGAACGCATCGGCCGCCGGCAGTATCACGCTGACGACCAACACGCCCGAATTGACCGGCGCGTCGGACAAGGAATTCAAGTTCGACCTGACCCTCAAGAACGACACGGCCCAGGACGTGACGGTCTCGGCGACCGCGACCGGTCCGACCGACTGGGACATCACGACGACCCTCACCGGTGCGACCGATGCGGCGTCGACGATCGTCAAGGCAGGCTCGACGCAGAGCATCAGCGTCTCCGCGAAGCCCGCCGAGAACGCGCCCGCCCAGCAGTACCCGATCAAGGTCACGGCGACCGCGGGCGACCGGACGATCGACGCGGATCTGTCGATCGCTATCACGGGCTCGTACGGCATGAAGCTCTCGACGCCGGGTGACGTCCTCTCGACGCGCGGCTCGGCCGGATCGCCGACGACCCAGACCTTCCAGATCACCAACAACGGGACCGCGCCGATCACGGCGGTCAAGCTCGTCGGCACACCGCCGAGCGGCTGGACCGTCACGATCGATCCCAAGGACGGTCTCCAGTCGATCGCCCCAGGCGACGTCGGCAGCATCAACGCGGTGATCACCCCGTCGGGTGACGCGGTCGCGGGCGACTACGTCATCACGTTCAAGGCCGACGCGGCCGAGAACGCGACCGGCTCGAGCGCCGACATCCGGTTCACCGTCGAGACCTCGCCGATCTGGGCGTTCGTCGGTGTCGCGCTGATCGCGCTGATCCTCGGCGGCCTGTTCTACGTCTTCCGGACCTACGGTCGGCGATGAGCGCGAGTCCGGGAAGGATCGCGTCGAAGAAGCGACCCGGGCGCCGGGCGGACAACGCTGAGCGGACCGCTTCGGCGGGAACCCGCGCGGCAGCGAGTGGCGCCCCGGTCCTCATCAAGACGCGAGGCCTGACGAAGGAATACGAGGACCTCGTCGCCGTCGATCATCTCGACCTCGACGTGCGAGCCGGCGAGATCTTCGGCCTGCTGGGCCAGAACGGCGCGGGCAAGACGACCACGATCCTCATGCTGCTCGGCCTGACCGAGCCGACCGAGGGCGCGGCACGCGTCGTCGGACTCGATCCGTCGCGCGGACCCCTCGAAGTCAAGCGACGGGTCGGCTACCTGCCCGACGCCGTCGGGTTCTATGGCGAGATGAGTGGCCGGGAGAACCTGCGTTACACGGCGCGCCTCAACCGGCTCGACAAGTCCGAGATGGACGAGACGATCGATTCGGTGCTCGAGCAGGTCGGCCTGACCGACCGCGCCGACGACCGGGTCGAGACCTACTCCCGCGGCATGATCCAGCGCCTCGGCATCGCCGACGCGCTGGTCAAGGACCCGGATGTGCTCATCCTCGATGAGCCGACGACGGCGATCGACCCCCTCGGCGTCACGGAGATCCTCGAGCTGCTCCGCACCCTCGTCGAGGAGCGCGGGATGGCGATCCTGCTCTCGAGCCACCTGCTCAACCAGGTCCAGTCCGTGTGCGACCGCATCGGCATCTTCTCCGCCGGTCGGCTGATCGGGCAGGGGACGATGGCCCAGCTCGCCGAACGGTTCGGCGAGACAACGCAGGTGCTGGAGGTCGGTCTCGACCTCCACGGCGATGCCGAGAAGACGCGAGCTCGGTCGGTCCTTGGCGCGGTCACCGGTGTGACCTCGATCTCCGACGGCGCCCGCCCCGGCGATCCGTGGCATCTTGAGATCGACCACGGCGCGGATCCGGCTGCCGTCCGGTCCGCGGTGCTGGCCGCTGTCGCGACGGAGCATCTGCCGCTGACGTCGATCCGGGCGGTCGTGCCGTCGCTCGAAGACATCTATCGCCGCGCCGTGGCTCGGCCCGGTGGATCCCGCGTGGAGCGGGGTCGCGCGACGGCTGGGGAGGTGCCCGCATGACATCGACGACCTCTGCGGTCGAACCGACGGTCGGCAAGCCCGTCGAGGACGCCACGACGCCGTCGCGGGCGCGCTCGATCCCACGGGCCGGCTGGCTGGTCATCGCTTCCAAGGAGTTCGGCGACCACATCCTGTCGTCGCGGTTCCTGGTCCTCGCGATCATCATGACCGTCGCCGCGGCCGTGCCGCTGTACTTCATCAGTGGCCAGATCCGTGACGCGCCGTCGGGCGCGACCGGGTTCCCGGCACTGTTCATCGCGCTGTTCTGGCTGACCCCGTCGGTCAACGATCAGATCCAGCTGCCGTCGGTCGTCGGGTTCCTGGCGCTCGTCGGGCCGCTGCTGGGGCTCGCGTTCTCATTCGATGCGATCAACGGCGAGCGGGCGAACGGCACCCTGCCGCGGCTGCTGTCGCAGCCGATCCACCGCGACGACGTCATCAACGGCAAATTCGCGGCGGGTCTTGGAGTGATCGCCCTGGTCGTCGTCGTGATGATCCTCGGCGTTACGTCGTTCGCGTTGATCCGGTTGGGCGTCGTCCCCGAGGCGGTCGAGCTGCTACGGATCATCCTGTGGATCCTCGTGACGTTGACGTACATCGCGCTGTGGCTGGCATTCGGGTTGCTGCTTTCGGTCGGCATCCGTCGGGCCGCGACGTCGGCACTGGTCGGGTTCGGGACGTGGTTGCTGCTGTCGTTCTTCGGCGGACTGATCGTTTCGCTGATCAACGGCGTCGTCGCGCCACTCACAGCGACGTCTGGTGAAGACATCCTCAAGAACGTCGGCCTGCGGGAGATGCTTCAGCGGCTCCTGCCGGACACGCTGTATCGAGAGGCGTCGCTCACGCTGCTGAACCCGCAGGTGACGTCCGTGTCGACGCCGGCGACGCTCGGGCAGTACGCCCAGGCGCAGCAGCGGATCCCGTCGCTGTTCTCGCTGGACCAGAGCTTCATCCTGATCTGGCCGCAGGTGGTCGGGCTCGTCGCGCTGACCGTGGCGTGCTTCGCAGTCGCCTACGTGCTGTTCATGCGCCAGGAGGTGCGGGCCTAGGGTCATCGGCTCGTGTGGCCGTCCCGGCGAGCCGATGACGAGGCATCGCGCCGCGCCGCCCTTACCGCAGCACTCCCTCGCCCAACCCAAGCTCTCGTTCCGCGGCGGCCGTCGACCATGCCACCACATCGGCGCGCGTCACCGTCGTCCCGTGGGCGACGACCTGGAGCGCCAACCCGTCCAGCAGCGACAGGATCCGCCACGCGGCGCCGGCTGGATCGGGACAACGAAACGACCCGTCGGCGACACCTGAGCGGATCGTCCGCTCGAGCAGACCCTGCCACTCGAGGTTGAGCCGTCGGGATGTCGCCTGGACGGCGGGACGGCGAGCTGCCTCGGCCCACGCATCGAGCCAGAGCTGGAACGCCCAGTCCTTGTCGGCCGGGGTGTACGTCCGGAAGAAGATCCGTAGCGCCTCGACCGCCGACGACGCCTCACCCATCAACGCCGCCGAGATCGCCAGGTCCTGCCGGGCGACCATCTCGAATGCGGAGGCAAGCACATCGTCCATCGACTCGAAGTAGTGATGGATCAGGCCCGACGAGGTGCCCATCTCCGCGGCCACGTCCCGGACGGTCGTGGACGCCAATCCCTTGCGCCGCGCGACCTCGATCGTCGCCGCGACGATCGCCTCTCGACGATCGGCGGGGGACATCCGCTTGGGAGGAGCAAGGGGAGCGGTCACGCCCGCAGCGTAGGACGATATTGCGCAAACGTCCAATAACGGGTACCGTCGCATCGCCGAGAGGGACCAAATAGAGGGACAGACCTTTGATCCGGACGACCCCGTTCCACGAGCGGACGAGCGCCCTCAACGAGACGCAACTCTGGAGCCATTGGAGCGGCCATCTCGCCGCCGACCGCTACCAGATGTCCGATAAGTTTGAGTACTTCGCGGTCCGCAATGCGGCCGGCATCTTCGATACCAGCCCGCTCTTCAAGTACCGCATCACCGGCAAGGACGTCGAGGCCTTCCTCGGCGGTGTCCTCGCTCGTGACATCCGTGCCTGCCAGCCCGGCAGCGCCCAGTACACCTGCTGGCTCGACGATCGGGGCTTCGTGATCGAGGACGGCGTCATCCTGCGTCCGGGCAAGAACGAGTTCCTGCTCACCTCCGCGGAGCCCAACTACGCCTATTTCGCTGATCGCATCGGTCGGTTCGACGTCCAGATCGAGGACGTCAGCCGCGAGATCGGGACGTTGGCCTTCCAGGGTCCGCGCAGCCGGAACCTCCTCAAGCAGCTCGTGCCGCAGATGGAGCACATCCCGTACTTCGGGGTCGCGAAGGGCGAGATCGGCGGCGCCGGCGTAACGGTCAGCCGGACCGGTTACAGCGGCGACCTCGGCTACGAGATCTGGATCGATACCCCCGACGCCCTGCACGTCTGGGACACGCTCTGGGATTCGATCGAGGGACAGGGCGTCCTCCCGTTCGGGCTCGCGGCGCTGTACATGCTCCGCATCGAGGCTGGCCTGCTGCTGCTTGAAGCCGACTTCGACTCGAGCCGGTATGCCTGGAACGACGCGCATCGATCGACGCCGATCGAGCTCGGCTGGGCCTGGATGTTCCGGGACCTCAAGAACGACGATCGAGCGTTCATCGGTCGCAAGGCCCTCGAGAAGGAGATCGCCGACAAGACGTCCCGCTGGGCGATGCGCGGACTTGTTGTCGACTGGCGGGACTACGATCGGGTCTACAACGAAGCGGGCCTGATCCCGCCCAAGGACCACGCGCCGGTCGTCGAGGATTGGATGCTCTACGACGACGATTACGAACGGGTCGGCTACGCGACGAGCTTCATGTACTCGCCGATGCTCCAGCGCCATATCGCGATCGCCCGCGTCCGCCCCGACTTCGCGGCCTTCGGCACGAAGGTCAACCTGGAGTTCACCGTCGACCACCATTACGAGCAGGTCGCCGCGCACGTCGCGCGGTTGCCGCTCTATAACCCGGAGCGAAAGACGGCCTGACATCACGATGACCGCCCCCAAGCCGACCAAGTCCAGCAAGTCCGGGAAGAACGGGAACGGCAGCAAGTCGACCAAGGCGACGAGCCGTGCCCACCGCACCTACGACGCGATCATCGTCGGTGGTGGCCACAATGGCCTCGTCAACGGGGCCTATCTCGCCAAGTCGGGGCTCAAGGTCCTCGTCCTGGAGCGTCGCCATCTCGTCGGCGGCGCCGCCATCACCGAGGAGCTCCGGCCCGGTTTCTGGTTCACGACGTTCTCGTACGCGTTGAGCCTGCTCCGACCCGAGATCATCCACGACCTCGAGCTCGTCAAGCACGGCTTCATGCCGCTCCTCATGTCGAACACGTTCGCCCCGGGCCTCGACGGCGAGTACCTCATGTTCACCCAGGACCACGGGCAGAACCAGCAGGAGATCGCGCGGCACTCGAAGCACGACGCCGACGCCTACGACCAGTACAGCCACGACATGGAGATGGTCTGCCAGGCCATCAAGCCGCTGCTCGACATGGTCCCGCCCGACATCTTCAGCGACGACCCCGAGGAGATGATCGCTCTCGCGAACGTCGGGTCGCGGTTCAAGAAGATGGACAAGCGGGTCTTGCACAACGCCGTCCGGTTGCTGACGGGCAGTGCGGCCGACTTCCTCGACGACTACTTCGAGTCCGACCTGCTCAAGGGCTACCTCTCGTCATCGAGCATCATCGGGACGAAGGTCGGCCCTCGCTCGCAGGGGTCGGGGCTGGTGCTGCTGTACCACTCGATCGGCGAGCACGATGGCGAGTTCGGAGCGTGGGCCTTCCACAAGAAGGGCAACGGCGGGTTCACCCAGGTGCTGGCACGGGCCGCCGAATCGTTCGGGGCGGAGATCCGCCTCGAGTCGCCCGTCGACTCCGTCATCACCAAGGACGGCCGCGCGACCGGTGTCGCGCTCCAGGACGGCACCGAGTTCTACGCCGACACCGTCGTGAGTGCGCTCGATCCGCGCCGGACCTTCCTGGAGCTCGTCAACCCGCGCGAGCTACCCGACGACCTCGTCGAGAACATCGAGCGGTTCCGGTTCCAGGGCACGAGCTCGAAGGTCAACTTCGCGCTCGACGGGCTGCCGACGTTCGGCGACCTCGACGGCAGCCAGTTCCGTGGCTTCACCAACATCGGCCCGTCGATGGATTACCTGGAGCGGGCCTTCGACGACGCCAAGTACGGCTGGTATTCGCAGAACCCATATATCGACTGCGCGATCCAGTCGACGATCGACGCCGACATGGCGCCTCCCGGCAAACACGTCCTGTCGTGCTTCATCCAGTACACCCCGTACAAGCTTCGCGAGAGCGACTGGGACTCCGAGAAGGAGAACCTCGGCGACACCGTGCAGCGGACGCTGGAGCGCTTCTTCCCGGGCTTCGGTGATCTCGTGCTTCAGCGCGAGGTCCGGACGCCGCTCGATATCGAGCGGACCGTCGGCCTCTCCGAGGGGAATATCTTCGCCGGCGAGTTCTTCGCTCCGCAGATGTTCTTCTTCCGGCCTGCGCCCGGCTGGTCGCAGTACCGGACGCCGATCGACGGCTACTACCAGTGTGGCTCCGGCACGCACCCGGGTGGCTGCGTGATGGGCGCACCGGGCAAGCTCGCGGCGGGCCAGATCCTCAAGGATCGCGCCAAGGTCGGCGCTGCGTCGGGCAAGACGAGGGTCGCCACGCGAGCGTAGCGAGGGCGCCTGCGCCCCCGGACATACAAGGAAGCGACGGCTCGCGCCGCCGCTTCCGTCCCCCCGAACCCCGGAGGCCTTATCCCTTGATGGGCTCGCCGTCGTTTCCGACCACGTACCACTTCGACCCCACGCCCTGGCCGTTGGTCTGACCAGCGGCGGAGTCCTTGGCGAAGTAGTACAGCGGGTAGTCGCCGTAGACGACCTGCTGGGTGCCGTCCGCGCGCGCCTCGAGCTTGATCTTCGACTGGTCGAGGCCGTCGCCGACCGTCACGTCCGACGCAGAGCTGGCGGTCAACGCCGGCCAGCTGGCGGCACACTGGTCGTTGCACGTCGGCGCTGCCTGGCCGTCGTCCGGCGTGAACATGTACAGGGTCTTGCCGGTGCCGTCGGTGATGAACTTGCCGAGCGCGCCAGTGGTGAGCTTGAGCTCGATCGCGCCGCCTGCGGCGGCGGAGGCCGAGGCGGGCGCCGACTCGGACGCCGATGCCGACGGGGCGGCCTCGGACGCTGAAGCGGATGGCGCGGCCGCCGATGGCGCCGTGGTGGCGGCTCCACCGCCGCTGCTCGAACACGCGGCGACGATCGCCGTGACGGCGAATGCCGCAAGCAGCAGCTTCGATGGTCGGGTGTCAGATGTCATCGCATCGTCTCCGTAGCTGAGCCGGGGTCCAGCGACCGATACGTCAGGTACGACCGGGTCGGTTTCGCACGACGCCGAGAGCGCTACCCTCGCTCCATGGTTTCGACCGGCGCGACGCGCCCTCGGATCGCTCCACCGCCGCCGCCACCGAGCGGGATCCTGTTCTTCGTCCACGGCGCGAACGAGACGTCCGAGGGTCTGGCACGGAACGTCGCCCGGATCGAGGACCAGGTCCGGCGCCGAGGCTGGGATGTCCGCGTGGTCGCGCCCGAGTGGCGACGACGATCGGGTCTGCGCGTGGGCAACTGGCGCAAGGCGCTGTATCGCGGGGCGCGACCGGCGGCGATCTCCCTCTCGAACGTGCCACGTGGCGTGGGCCGGGCGGCCGTCCTGAAGCTCGTAACGAACTACTTCGAGGGCCGGCGCGAGATGCTCCTCGACACGGTTGGCGCCCAGATGCTGGCCGATGTGATCGGCTACCACGAGCATCGCGATTCGATCCAGGAGGTCCTTCGCGGCGAGTTGATCAAGGCCGCCCGAGCGGCGCGAGGGCGGCCGATCCTGCCGGTGGGGCTGTCGCTCGGCGGCATCGCCCTCGTCGACCTGATCGCATCGTGGCCCGACGGCCCGGTCGAGGCGTGCGTCACCGTAGGCTCGCAGGCGCCGCTCCTGTACACGTTCGATGCGATCCCGTCGCTGCCGTACGACGAGGCCGACCCGCCGCTCCTCCCCGTCCCGTGGCTGAACGTCTATGACAGCCGGGACTTCCTCTCGTTCGTCGCGGAGCCTCTGTTCCGGCGGACGGATGGCCTCGCGACCGTCGTCGACCTCCGCGTGCACTCCGGGAAGGACTTCCCGCGGTCGCATTCCGCGTACTGGGAACTGGCTGCGGTGTGGGATGGGATCGCGACGGCGTTCACGTGGCGTCGCACCGATCGCCTGACGGTGCGCGAGGCACGTGAGCTCGGCTTCGAGGCTCGGAAGGCACCGACTCCGCGGGCCTGAGAGGGCGGCGGCGCCCGTGCCGGTGCCCGCGCCCGCGCCGGTGCTCGCGCCCGCACGCCCTCGCGCCCGCCGCGGGTGATGCGCATTTTCCCGCTGCGGGCGGAAGGTTCCTCGCTGATGCGCTTCGGCTGCATCAACGAGCGCCCGGGATA
>DATNFQ010000106.1:0-6944 GCA_035606295.1 Patescibacteria group bacterium | reverse complement strand
CGGTGGACCTGCGCGGTCGGGCCGACCTTGGCCGGTGCCCGCTCCTCGGATCGCGTGTGGATCACCCATTCCGGGTCGTACAGGTCGAGCTCCGGCTCGTCCTCGAGGAGCGCCATGTTGGCCTCCCAGAACGACTGGATCGTGCCGACATCCTGCCAGTAGCCGGAGTAGCGATAGCCGAACACACGGGCTCCTGCGTCGAGCATCTCGGGGATGATGTGTCGCCCGAAATCGACCCGGTCGTCCGACAGCCAGCGGCGGAGCGTCTTCTTCGAGAAGACGTAGACGCCCATCGACGCGAGGTCGCTCTTGGGCTGCTTGGGCTTCTCCTGCCATTCGGTGATGCGGTCGCTGTCGTCCATCGCGAGGATGCCCATCCGGGACGCCTCGGCGAGTGGCACTCGACGGACCGCGATCGTCACGTCGGCGCGGTGGCGCCGGTGGGCGGCGATGAACGGCTGGTAGTCCATCTTGTAGATGTGGTCACCGGCGAGGACGACGACCGTGTCCGAGGGGTCGTGCTCGACGACGTTCATGTTGCGGAGCACGGCATCGGCGGTCCCGCGATACCACTCGGCGACGCGGCCGCGTGACACGTACGGCTGGAGGAGCTTCACGCCGCCCTGGTTGCGGTCGAGGTCCCACGGTCGCCCCAGCCCGATGTGATCGTTGAGCGAGCGCGGGTTGTACTGGGTCAGGACGACGACGTCGTGGATGTCCGAGTTGACGCAATTCGACAGCGTGAAGTCGATGATCCGGTACTTGCCGCCGAACGGGACCGCAGGCTTCGCACGTTCCGCCGAAAGGATCGACAGGCGCTCGCCCTCACCGCCGGCAAGGATGATCGCCATCGTGCGCTTTGCGGCCACGGCCTGCCTCCCGGAGTCGCTCTGGGGGTCCTGCTTCTCGATGCTAGCACGCGGCCTGGCGGTGGCTCATCGCGCTCGACATCAACGATCGGTGAACGCTGCCGCGGGTGGTGCGGGCACGCGACACGTCCGCGCCGCTCGACGACCTAGATGAACAGCCTCGGGTTCACGAAGTCGTCGTTGAGCTCGACCATCCAGTGGAGATGGGCGCCGGTCGCGTGTCCCGTGCTCCCCTCGTACCCGATGACCTGGCCCTTCTTGACGCTCTGTCCGACGTCGACCGGTCGCTTCGGCTGCATGTGGGCGTACCAGGTCCGCAGGTTCCCAGCGTGGGCGATGATCACGATCCACGCAGGATCCGAGCCGTCGGCCCAGTTCCAACCCACGTAGACGACCTGGCCACCGGCGGCGGCCCGGATCGGCGCGCCGTACGGCCCGACGAGGTCGATCCCGTTGTGGAAATGCGCACAGCCGTGGCTGGGGGCGTAGTACTCGAACGTGCTGCAGCCGTATTCACCGCTGACCACGAAGCTGTCCATCGGCCAGCGCATCGATCCGTTGAACTTGCTCGGGATGTTGCCCTTGGCGACCTGCGCGCGGATAAGGCTGTCGATGTGCGATTGCAGCTTCTTCTGGTCCGCGGCGGCCCGGCGGATGATCGCAGCCGCGTTGCGCTTGTTTCGAGCCAGCGCGACGTAGCGGGCTCGCTGCTGGGCGAGCGTGCGGGCGACCTGGCGCTCGAGCACCCGCAGTTCCTGCTTCGTCTCCTGGAGAGCGCGCATGGCCTTGTCGAGGTCGCGCTTCTGGGCTGCCGTCTGCTGGCGCAACGCGTTCGTCCGGTCGCGCGTCTCGGCGACCGTCTGGTGGATCGCCTCGAGCGTCTCCTTGGCCTTCGCGATGCCGTCGGCCAGCGCCTTGTCCTGCTCGCCGACATCGATGTAGTAGCTCATCTCCGCCAGCAGATCCGTGAACGACCCGCCGGACAGGAACGTCTCGAGCGGCGACGTGCGATCGGTGTCGTATGCGCTGCGCACGCGGTCCGCGAGCTGTGCTCGCTTCTGGGCGAGCTCGAGGCGCTTTTCGTCTTCCTGCGCGGTCACCTGAGCCAGCTGTTGGTCCATGTCCGCGAGCTGCGCGACGAGGTCCGCGTAATCCGCCTTGACCTGGTTGATCTTGGTCTGCATCCGCGAGATCTTCTTGCGGACCGCATCCAGGTCGGCACCGACCTTGGCGAGCTGGTTCTTCGTGTCCGCGATCTCGGCCGCGAGTCCCTGCTGCAGGTCGTTGATCGCGGTGATCTCCGCCTTCTGCTTGGCGACCCGCTCCTTGAGCGCCGCCTGCTTGGCCTTCGCATCGGAGAGTTCGTCGGCCGAGACGGTCGGGCTGGAGCTGGGCGCGCTGAGGAGCCCGGTCACGAGCGGGATCAGCAGGATGAGCGTCGGCACGTGTCGCCGGACACGTCGTCTCGGCCGGGGGCCCATCGGGTTCGACCAACCCGTGGCTCCAGGTGTGGCGGCCTCTGGTGAGAGCTGGCGATCCGCTCGGAACAGGCGGCGGATCACGAAGGCGACGTCATCGTGGCGAGTAGGCTCCGTAGGTCGATGCTGTCGTAACGGGGGGCACAGCACCGGGCGACGGTCACACCCGCCGGACGGGTCGCCGTCCTCGACTGGACACGGCCGCAGGACGACGCCGGGATCCGGCTCCCCGGGATGATACCCCGTCGGGTCCAGCGTTTCGGTCGAGAGTCTAGTTGTGAAGGGCTCGGACGCTGGATGGGCTGATGGTCATAGGGGGTACCGGGTCCTCAGACCCTGATCAGCACCGCCCACAACGCCCCGATGATCAGGAACGGCCCGAACGGGACGAAGCTCCGTCGCCCGATCCGCCGCGTGACGAGTAACACGAGCAACACGACACCGGCCACGATCAGCCCGAACAACGTCGCGCTGAGCGCGAGCTCGCCGCCGAGCATCAGGCCCATCCCGGCGAGGAACTTCACGTCGCCCATCCCGAACGCGCCAGCCCCGAACGGGATCGACGGCAGGTAGAGCACGGCAGGGATCAGGATCGCCGCGACCACCGCGATGAGCACCGCCCCATCGACCAGCGGGTTCCGACCCGACACCGCATAGAGCAGCGCGAGCGGGATGACCGGCAGCGTGGATTCGTCGGCTAGGACCCGCTGATCGAGGTCGGTCGCGAGCCCGACGATCAACGTCACGAACCACGCACCGAACGCGACGAGCGCGAGCGTATCGCCCGCGAAGCGGAGCGGGAGCAGGCCGAAGGCCAGGGCCCCTCCGAGCGCGCAGACCAGCGTCCGCCAGTCGATCGGCCGTCCCGGCGGATGCTCCTCGTCGTGCTCGGGCCAGCGTGTCGCGAAGCGGTCGGCACCGACGCCGAGCGCCGCCCCGGCGATCGCCAGGACGACGGCGAGGGGCTCGTTCGTCAGGCGGCTCCGGCCAGCGCCAGCTCGACGAGCGTGGCGTGGGACACGCCTGTCGCCCCGCGAGCTCCGAACGGAAGCGGCTTGCGGTAGTAGCCCGTCCCGGCGATATCGAGATGCACCCACGGCACCTCGGCGAACTCACGCAGGAACAGCGCGCTCTTGATGAGGCCGCCCTCGGCGGAGCCCGCGTTCTGGAAGTCGCTGTACCAGCTCTCCATGTCCTGGACGTAGTCCTCGATGAGCGGCAGTTGCCAGAACCGCTCCCCTGCCCGCGCGGCGGCGGCGGCGACCTGGTCGTACCAGTCCTGCGGCCGGCCGAATGCGCCGGTCATGAGGTGCCCGAAGGCGCGGGCCACTGCACCGGTCAGCGTCGCGACGTCGACGATATGGGTCGCCCCGAGGCGCTCGGCATAGACCATCGCGTCGCCGAGGATCAACCGGCCCTCGGCGTCGGTGTTGGTGATGTCGACCTTCTTGCCGTTCAACGCGGTCACGATGTCGCCGGGGCGGGTCGAATGCGGGCCGGGCATGTTCTCGACCGCCGGCGCGACCGCCAGCAGTGGTGTGCCCGGGGCCAGCCGCGCGACAGTCTCGATGGCCGCGATCACCGTGCACGCGCCGGCCTTGTCCATCTTCATCTCTTCCATCCGGTCGGATGGCTTGATGCTGATGCCGCCGGAGTCGAAGCAGACGCCCTTGCCGACGATGGCGAGGTGGCGGTCGAGCTTGTCGCGCTGCCCCTCCTCGCCCGAGCGCATCAGGATCATCCGCGGCGGGTTGTCCGACCCCCGGCCGACGGCCATGAACATGCCCATGCCGAGCTCGGTGGCGCGCTTCTCGTCGATGACGTCGAACCAGAGGCCGTTGCGCTCGGCGATGGCCCGCGCCTCCTCGGCGAGCTTCTCCGGATACATCTCGTTCGCCGCGCGGTTGCCGAGCGTGCGCGCGGTGTTTGCGCCCTCACCCATGATCACGCCACGTTCGCCGGCTGCCTGGATCGCCGCCTTGTCACCGCCCGGCGCGACGAGGATCAGCTCATCGAGCTGTGGCGGCCGGGACTCGATCTCGGGGCGATACAGCGCCTTGGGGTCGTACGAACCTTCGACGACGCCGCGCGCGACGAGCTCCGCGGCCGTGGCGGCATCCCCGTCGAAGCCGGAGGCGCCGACGAACGGCGACAGCCACACCGCCATCGAGTGGACGACGCGACCGGCGAGCCGCCGCTCGGCGGTCGCGGCGACATGGACTGTGGTCTCGCGATCGATCTCCTCGGGCGCGCCGGCCGAGACCGTGACGAGCCAGCGCGCCGGCAGTTGGCCACCGCGGGTCATGGCCGTCGTCCAGCGCCGGGTGCGCAGCTCGCGGACCTCGGCGAGTGCGCGGAGCTCGCCGCCGGAACGGCGGTCGAGCTCATCGACCTCGCCCTCGAACGACGGCTCGCCGACGAATGGGATGACCAAGACGTCGGCCGCGACGTCCCATGGTTGATCGGTGACGACACGAAGCTGCACGGTGGTCGTGATCCTCCCGGGGATGCGCGGTCCGCCTGCGGTCCCCCGATCGCGGCGGCTCGTGGTAGTGGCCGCAGTGTACCTGTCGGTCCGGTCGCCCGACGGTCGACCGGATAGGTCGAAAATCGGGCCAACCATCCGCTCCCAGGACCCATCACTGGTCACATGAGCCGCTCGATGCAGGGACGCGCACAGCACAGCGGGGCGATGCGCTGATGGAACCGACCGCGACCGCGGTGTCGGGCGGTGTCGTGGCGCTGCGTCTCGATCTGGTCGATCGAGCCGCACGCGGCGATGTCGAGGCGTTCGAGCAACTCGTGCTCGCGGGGAGCGACCGCACGTTCCGCATCGCCCGGGCGATCCTCGGCAACGACGCGGACGCCCGGGACGCCGTCCAGGAGGTCTACGTGTCGGCTTGGCGCGAGCTGCCGCGTCTGCGTGATCACCAGCGTTTCGACGCCTGGCTGCGACGCATCACGGTGAATGCCTGTCGGGCCGGTCTTCGCGATCGACGGCGCGTCCGCGAGATCAGCCTCGATGTTCGAGAGATCGATCGCGCGGACCCCGACAAGGACCTGCAGCAGCACTTCGGGGACACCGAGGCGCTGTCGAGGGCATTCGATCGCCTGGACGCCGCCAAACGCACGATCCTCGTCCTGCACTACCTGGAGGGCGAGTCGGTCGCCTCGATCGCGGCGTCGCTCCAGATCGCCCCAGGGACGGTCAAGTGGCGCCTGTCGGAGGCGCGCGCCGCCCTGTCCCGAGCCCTGACGGCCGAAGGTGCGCCCCGATGAGCGAGCAGATGCCGATCCAGCTGAGCGACGAGTCCATCGAGCGGATGCTCCGCGATCGCGCAGGCGGCGGCGCTCCAGAGGGCCTGACGGCGGCGATCGTTCGTGCGGTCGGCGATACGCGCCAGCGACGGCGTTCCTGGCTCGGGATGCTGGGTCTGCGAGAAGGATCGCGTTACCGGCTCGTGCTCGTCGCCGGACTGCTCGCACTCCTGCTCATCGCCGCCGCCATCGCGCTGGTTGGTTCGAGGCTCCAGGCTGATCGGAGGGTCGCACCACCTCCGCCTTCGCCATCGAACGCGTCGGTCGCGACACACGCGCCGAGTCCGTCGCCGACGCCGGCGTCGTCGCCCTCGGCCGAACCGACAGCGTCGCCCGAGCCGACGACATCACCGACGGGCCTGTCGGGCACCTGTTCGTCGACGCCGCCGGCCGACACGCCACGAGTCACCGTGGTCGACCTGCCAGCGGATGCCTATCAGGGGGTCTCGTTCGCGGGTTGTGCCACCTGGGTGACCAACAACGCGAACGGGCGTGGGATCCACAAGGTCGACCTGGCGTCGAACACGGTCGTCCGGACCGTCATGAAGGGACCGATCGAGTCCCCGATCGTCGCCCTGCGGTCTGACACGGACGAGCTCTGGGTCCTCGACATGGGTCAGCGCGTCCGACTCGAGCGGATCGACCCGGCCACAGGCAAGCCAGATCGATCGGTCGACGCGCCGCCAGGCTCCCTTGACGGCGGCATGTGGATCCTCGGCGGACAGGCCTGGGTCGGCCCGCACCGCTATTCGCGCGGTCGCAACACCGTGCGGGTGGTCGACCTCGAGACGGGCGCGACCACCGCCACGATCGAGGATGTGGCCCCGATCGACATGTGGCGCGACGGGTCGACGGTCTGGGCGCTCGCGCGCAAGCGTGGCGCCCCGAGAAGCGGCACGGGCGCCGACGACCTTGACCTCGTCCGGTTCGATCCGAGGACCTTCGCGGTCACCCGGCTCCCACTGTCGTCCGTCATGACGGACCAACGCTTCCGAGCGGCCTCCGTGGCGGGAAGCATCTACCTGGGTGCACCCGGGGAGGTCCGCCAGATCTCGTCGGAAACGGGCGAGGTCGTCCGTCGGATCCCCGTCGCCCACGCGGATCTGGGCGTCATGCTGGTGTCGACCGAGAGCCGCCTTTGGGCACTCCCGATCGAGGGGACCGCCGTCAGCCACGGATCGGACAATCGCAGTCGCCAGCTCCTCGAGATCGACCCTGCAACGGGCGACATCATGCGGCGGGTCCCGCTCCTGCAGCGAAGCCCGATGGATCTTGTGTA
>DATNFQ010000105.1:0-5961 GCA_035606295.1 Patescibacteria group bacterium | reverse complement strand
ACCGACGCACCGACCCGACGGGTGATATCGCCCCGGTCGGCTGCCTCGCCGAGCCGCACCGAGCCCCAGGCTGCCGCGAACACGGCCGCTGACTCGCGCAACGGAGCGACACCTGACAGCGGCGCGAGGCTCAGCGCCCACAGGATCAGGAGATAGGCACCGAGCGTCAGCCAGCCCCCGATCGCCGCATACCGGATCTGCTCGCGACCGCCGGCGAAGATCGGCATACGAACGACGAACCGGACCCACAGGACGAGCGCTGCGGCAGCGGTGACCCAGAGGATGGCGGCGTATGTCAGCGGGTCGATCATCCGGGCGCCGACCCGGTCGATGGCGCTGTAGGTCGCGATGGAGACGCCCGTCGCGAGGGCGAACGCTACCGAAGGATCGAATCCGTGGCCCTGGACCGCGCGCCATGGTCGCTGCAGGACGAGGAAGCCGACAAGCAGGCAGGCGACGCCGATAGATCCCGCGACGCCGAGTCGTTCACCCAGTAGACCGACCCCGATGACGACGGCCAGTAGCGGCGCCGTGCCTCTCGCGATCGGGTACACGACCGAGAGGTCACCACGCCGGTACGCGGCCGACAGTAGGACGAAATACACGGCCTCGACGAGACCGGACAGGACCCCAAGCGCCACGCCCTCGACGGGGAGTGGCGGCTGGCCATCGAGCCACCAGGCCAGCGTGCCGACCGGGACGATCCCCAGCGAGGCGGCCAGCATCCCGACCGTTGCGGCGCGGAGCGGGTCTCCGGCCGTCTTGAGCCGGATATTCCACGCGACGTGGAGCCCGGCACTGACAAGGACGAGGGCGATGACGAACGGGTCCACGCCGGGACGTTAACCGGCGTGGCTGCCCGTTCGCTGGGCCTCGCAGCGCTTGGTGAGCCTCTCCGCTAGGACTGCAGGTCCCGGCGCCGGAACCCCCACGCGCCGATGGCGACGCCACCGACCGCCAGCACGACCGAGGCGACGATCCCGGCAGGATCCCACTGACCCAGCATCGTGTGACCGTAGTGCGCCGTCAGCGCCAGCTGATGGACGACGTCCGGGAGGTTGAAGGCGGGCGCCAGGATGTCGAGGAACCAGGTCAGGATCGTGATCAACGCCACGGCCGGGCCGGCCCAGCTCATCCGGAACACGCCGCCGATCGCCACCCCGATGCCGCCCGATGCCGCCGCGTACAGGGCCAGCACGAGCGATCCGAGGACCGGTCCGCCGATCTCGCTACCGGCGATCGCCGCGCCGACCGCTATCCCGACGGCAGCGACGATCGTGACGAGGATCGCGCCGGTGATGATCGCGACACCGCCGGACGTGACCCAGCGCATCCGCGACAGCGGTGAGGCGAGCAGGAACTCGAGGCGTCCCGACGTTTCGTCAGAGGCCCAGATCGAGACGAGTGTTGCGGCGGCGAGCCCGGCGAGGACCATCCCGAACTCCACGTACAGCAGTTGCAGCCAGCCGCCGACGGACTTGATGTCGAAGCCGGGGAATACCTGATTCAGGAGCTTGAGGAAATCGGTCGCCTTGCCGACTTCGTCGATGAACGACTTGCCCGAGCCAGCGATGGCCAGACCGAACAGCCCGATCCCGAGACCCCATGCGATGGTCGAGGGCAGATTCTGGCCGATCGCCCGGCCCGTCGGCCCATGAAGGCCGACGAGCGCGCGCGGCAGGCTCGGTGTGGGGATGGGCGACGTAGCACCGATGTCGCGTCGCGCGAACGCCTCGACCCCGATGACGAACAGCACGATCGCAACCAGCGCGACCGGCAGGAGCGTCAGCCAGTCCATCTGCCCGGCAAGCGGGACATGGTTCGCTGTCCACCCGAACCAGGTCAGGTTGGCGAACGGCGCCAGGGCCGGGATGGCCGCTTGGTAGCCGTTGACGATGAACCCGCCGAACAGGACGGCGCCGGCGATGCCTGCAGCAGACCCGCGACCGACGAACGGCGCGCAGGCCCATGCCACGGCACCAGCGACGACACTCAGGAGGAACAGCCAGACCGCGAACCCGGCCGCCATCTCAGCCGTGATCTCGTCGCCCGGGAGACCGTTGACCGTCTGGCCGACGAGGAGCAGCGACAGGAAGACGACGACGGCGACGATCGCCTGGCCGGTAAGGTGCGCGCCCAGCTTCTCGAGCGCGATCCGGCGCCGCGTCGTCGAGGTCGAGGACACGAACTCCATGCTCCCGCGACGCGCTTCGATCGCCAGGCTCCCGGACAACGCGATGATCGCCCAGATACTCGTGATCTCCGGGAGGAACGTCCCGTACTTGTATTGGAGGTAGCCGCCGAGCGAGCCGACATTGATCGCCTTGCCGGCCAACCCCTGCAGGATCGCGGGAACCGCTGCAACCACATTGACGAGTTCCTGCCGCGATTCGGGGGTGTTGAACTGCTGGACGATCGTGAAGCTGACGCCGATCAGGAGGAGCCCCAGGACGATCGACGTGGCGATCACGGCGCGCCGTGAGTCGCGCATCGTCTTGCCGTAGATGCTTCCGAACCCGAAGATCCTCGAACGAAGTGAGGGCCCCGTGATCGTCGGGGCTATCGGCGCCTCGCGCCGGCCGACTTCCGAGGTCATGTCAGGCCGCCTCGGCCGTCCCGCGGCCGTACTGCGCGAGGAACGTCTCCTCGAGGGATGGCTCCCGGCTGACGAAGTCGAGCAGCTCGTAGTTCGCGGCCTCGCGGACGACCGGCGTGATCGAACCCGACACCCGCATCTTCAGGACGTTGCCATCGGCCGTGACGTCGCTGACGCCAGGCAGGACCGCGAACGCGCCCATCGGGGGATCGCCCGCGAACCGTAGTTCGACCTCGTGATGCGCGAGGTCACGTAGCGCCTCGGTCCGGTCGACCTTCACGAGGCGGCCATCGCGGATGATCGCCACCCGGTCGCAGGTCTTCTCGACTTCGCTCAGGATGTGGCTGGAGAGGAAGATCGTCCGCCCTTCGGCCTTGGCCTCGCGGATGAGCTCGTAGAACGTCTGCTGGACGAGCGGATCGAGACCCGACGTGGGCTCATCGAGCATCAGCAGGTCCGGGCGGTGCTGGAGGGCGACGACCAGGCCGACCTTCTGCTTGTTACCCTTCGAGTACTCCTTGAACTTGCGGCTCGGATCCAGGTCGAGCCGCTGGAGCAGCTGCTTCTGGTAGGTAGCGTCGACGCCGCCGCGAAGGTTCGCGAAGTACTCGATCGTCTGACCGCCGGTCAACTTGTCGTACAGCGCGAACTCGCCGGGCAGGTAGCCGATGCGTCGATGGATCCCGACCGGATCCACGGTCGTCTCGATCCCGAAGATGGTCGCGCGCCCCGAGGTGGGCCGGATGTGGTCGAGCAAGGTCCGGATCGTGGTCGTCTTGCCGGCGCCGTTGGGACCCAGGAAGCCGAACGCCTCGCCCTCGGTGACCTCGAGGTCGATGTCGATGATGCCCCGGTGTGACCCGTAGGCCTTGGTGAGCTTCTCCGTTCGGATGACGGGGTCCATGGTCAGTCCTTCCTGCCGGTCTTGCCGGCTTCCTCTCGGAGGAAGCGGTCGATGACGGCCGGGACCTCCCGCTCGACGAATGCGAAGACATCACGGAATTCCTCGAGCCTGGCCCGTGACTCGGGCGGTCGATCTGCCATGGCCTCGAGACCGCGTTCCGCCATCTCGCGGAACTGGCGATAGATGCGTCCGGCGCTTTCGAGGAACGACTCGAACGTTTCGGGCGGCGCGCTGAAGTACTCGCGTCGGTCGCCACGGCGGGTCGTCCGTCGGATCATCCCGGCGTTGGCCAGGAGCCTCGCCGTGCCGCTGATCGCGCCGCGACTCGCGTGGAGCGCGTCGGCGATCTCGGCGGCGGTCTGCTCGGGCGGCTCGCAGATGAGCAGCCAGCCCCACATCCGGCCGGACATCGGGGTCATGCCGTAGGAGGCCAGCATCTGGCCCATCTCCTCGACGAACCGGCTCTCCGCATCGGTCATGCGACGACGCTACTCATTTCAGACGTTTCAGTCAATACTGAACGTTCCGTATCGAGCGTCTATTGAACGTGTGTTGAGCGGCCCTCAGGCGGCTGGCGAGGTCCGTTCTGCGCGTTCGGCGCGTTCCTTGAGCGCGCGGAGATGCGCCTCGACCCGAGCTTCGAGCGAGCGTCGGCCGAGGCGGACCAGGATGTCCGTCCAGCGATCGATCGGCTCGAAGGTCGCGGCGTGGATCACGCGCGTCCCACCAGCGATCGCCTCAAGACGCCACCACCATTCGCTCTCGAAACCGGAGCCCGTGACGCGCAACCGGAAGACCGACTCGGGCCGGGCCTCGAGACTCTCGACACGGGCCGACTCGCGCAACAGCCCGAGCCGCGTTCGCGCCGAGCGCGTCGCCGCAGCTGCGGGCCACGAGGGCACCGCGGGCCCGAGACGCAGCTCGGGGAACAACGAAGCCGACGCGGACGGGTCGTGGAGTGCCGCCCACACCACCCGAGGGGGCGCCTGGACGAAGACGCGTCGCTCCACGACCCGCTCACCGCGCAGGTGGTCACCGGCACGGCGATAGCCGACCTCGGGGTCAGGACGAACGGCCATCGAGCTCAGACGCCGATCGGGTGCCAGACCGTCTTCATCTCGAGGAAGGCGGCGATCCATTCGGGGCGTTCGGCGGCACGATCGTCGAGCCAATCGAAGCGGGCATCCGCCGTCCCACGCGGTCGACGGGAGAGGCGCTTGATGTCGTCCGCGGCGAGCTGCTCGACCTCGACCCGCAGGTCGTCCGGGACGCCCCAGACGTCGAGCCCGTCGACATCCTCATGAGCGGCGAGCACCGGCACGAGCTCCTTCTTTCGGCCGGTCAGCACGTTCACGACGCCACCAGGTACGTCGGACGTGGCGAGGACCTCGGTCAACGTGATCGCCGGTAGTGGCCGGGTCTCCGATGTGAGCAGTACGACGGTGTTCCCCGCGACGATCGGGGGCGCCAGGCGGCTCACGAGACCGAGCAGTGACGAGGTCTCCGGGGCGACGATGCCGACGATCCCGGTCGGTTCGGGGATCGTGAAGTTGAAGTAGGGCGCGGCGACCGGATTGGCAGAGCCGAGGATCTGGGTGATCTTGTCCGCCCAACCGGCGTACCAGACCCAGCGGTCGATCGCGCGGTCGACGACCTCCGTCGCGCGCGCTTCCCGAAGCCCCTCGGCGGCCGCGACCTCGGAGACGAACTGGTCCCGCCGACCCTCCATCAGCTCGGCGACGCGGTAGAGGACCTGGCCACGGTTCATCGCGGTCTTGCCGGACCAACCCGGGAAGGCGCCATGTGCGGCGCGCACCGCGTCCCGAACGTCCTTGCGCGAGGAGCGGACGGCGTTGGCAAGCGGCGCGCCGTCCGCGGTCGACACGAGGTACGAGCGACCGCTCTCGGAGCGCGGGAACGCTCCGCCGATATACAGCTTGTACGTCTTGCGGACCTCGATCCGCGAGTCGGTGCCATTCCGGCCGTTGCGGCCGTTCGCCCCGGCCATCAGCGATCCTCGAGCCGGACGTAGGCATGCAGCCCGTGCATGCCGCCCTCGCGTCCGAAGCCCGACTCCTTGTAGCCGCCGAACGGCGAGGTGGGGTCGAACTTGTTGAACGTGTTGGCCCAGACGACGCCGGCCTGCATGCGCGACACCATCTCGAGGATCCGCGAGCCCTTGTCGGTCCAGACCCCGGCCGACAGCCCGTAGCGCGTGTTGTTTGCCTTCTCGACCGCCTCGTCCGGCGTGCGGAAGGTCAGCACCGACAGCACCGGCCCGAAGATCTCCTCGCGCGCGATGCGATGCGACTGCGCCACGTTCGTGAACAGTGTCGGGCGGAAGAAGTAGCCACGCTCCGGCAGGTCGCATGCCGGCTGATACAGCTCGGCGCCCTCGGCGACGCCCGATGCCACGAGCTCCGTGATCTTCTCGAGCTGGGCCTTCGAGTTGATCGCTCCG
>DATNFQ010000104.1:0-3084 GCA_035606295.1 Patescibacteria group bacterium | reverse complement strand
CGATGCCACTCGTGATGTACGCCTGTGCGGTGGCGAACGCATAGACGAACCCGGAACAGGCGGCTGCGACGTCCATCGCCGCTGCCCGCTTGTTGCCGATCGCCTCCTTGACCAGCGCTGCGGTCGAGGGCATCCAGTAGTCGGGCGTGAGCGTCGCGAGGAGGATCAGGTCGATGTCGTCCGGGTCGATGCCCGCCGTCCGGATGGCGCGCATCGACGCGACCGCCGCCATCGACGCGGTCGTCTCGTTCGCCGCGGCGACACGTCGTTCCCGGATACCGGTCCGGCTCACGATCCATTCGTCGGACGTGTCGACCATGCGCTCGAGATCGGCGTTCGTCAGCACGCCCGCCGGGGCGTAGCGGCCCCAGCCGGTGACGTGGGCGCGGATCGGCTGCGTCCCGTCGGTCATAGCGGCTCGACCTCGATGAGGGGTTGCTTGGCCTTGACGAGCGTGCCGCTCTCCGCGACCACCCGCACGACGCGCCCGGCGAGATCCGACTTGATCTCATTGAACAGCTTCATAGCCTCGATCAGGCCGATCACCTGGCCGACGGCGACCTCGCCACCGACCGCGACATACGGCGCCGAGCCGGGTGCCGGGGACGCGTAGAAGATCCCGGTGAGTGGCGCCTTGATCGAGGGCTTCGAGGCCACGGCTGGCTCTCGGCCGGCAGCGGACGGCTCTCCGCTCGAGGGGACGGTCATGGTCGTGGCGGCAGGTGACGTCGCCGCGAGGTTCGTGACGGAGATCGGCGCGAGGGCCGACGGCTTGCGCAGGACGAGACCAGTGGCCCCAGCTTCGACCTCGAGCTCGGTCAGGTCGGACCGGTCGAGTAGCGCCGCAAGACGGTCGATCAGGCGCAGCAACTCGAGGTCGCCGCCGTCCGTCGGCGGTACGACCGTGTCGACCGACGTCGGCGATGTGGCAGCAGCGTCAACGGCGGCCTCTGCGGCATCGGGAGCCGGATCGTCGCCGGGGACCGGCGCGCCCGCCTGGAGGTCGTCGGTCATCCGTCCCACCGTCGGAAGAGCAGCGCGGTGTTCTGTCCACCGAAGCCGAAGGAATTCGACAGCGCAAGCCGCACTTGCTGCCCGAGCGCGGAACCGGTGACGAGCGGAATGCCGTCGGCTTCCGGGTCCGGCCGGTCCAGGTTGATCGTCGGGGGGATGCACGAGTCGCGCATCGTCATGATCGTCGAGATCGCTTCGATAGCACCGGCAGCGCCGAGGGTGTGGCCGATCATCGACTTGTTGGCCGTGACTGGGACCGACGCGGCCCGTTCGCCGAGGATCGTCTTGATCGCCTGGAGCTCGGCCTTGTCGCCCTCTGGCGTCGACGTCGCGTGCGCGTTCACGTGATCGATCTCGTCGGCCGATACGCCGGCCTTCTCGATGGCCCGCCGCGCCGCTCGGACCGCGCCGATGCCACCGGGCGCCGGCAGCGTGATGTGCGACGCGTCCGCCGTCGCGCCGTACCCGATCAGCTCGGCGAGGGGTTCGGCACCACGCGCCTCGGCGTGTGCCAGCTCCTCGAGGACGACGACGCCCGAACCCTCCCCGATCACGAACCCGTCGCGATCGACGTCGAACGGACGCGACGCCGCCGCCGGGTCGTCGTTGCGCGTGGACAGCGCGCGCATCGCCGCGAAGCCGCCGACGAGCGTCTCGTAGATGCCCGCCTCCGAACCGCCCGCGAGCATCACGTCCGCGTCGTCACGGCGGATGGTCTCCCACGCCTCACCGATGGCGTGGCCACCGGTCGCGCACGCGGACACCGTCGCGAAGTTGGGTCCGGTCATGCCGAAGCTGATCGCGACCTGCCCAGAACCGACGTTCGGGATCCCGTAGGCGATGAGGAACGGGCTGATCCGATCCGGGCCGCGTGTGATGTCGGTCGCGAAGCCATCCTGAAGGGTCCCGACGCCGCCGAGACCGGTCCCAAGGATGACCCCAGTCCGCTCCGACAGCTCGCCCTCGAGCCGCTCCGGCAGACCGGCTTGATCCATGGCCTCGCGCGCCGCCACCAGCCCGAACTGCATGTAGCGATCCATCCGGCGCTGGTCCTTCCGATCGATCACCGGGCTCGGATCGAAGTCGTGGACCTGCCCGGCGAAACGGACACTGAGGCGCGACGGGTCGAAGGCCTCGATCGTGCTCACGCCGGAGCGGCCGGCGACCATCCCGGCCCATGTGCTCGTTACGTCCTTGCCGAGGGGTGTGACGAGACCCATCCCGGTGACCACGACGCGGCGTGAGGTCATCGGACGAGCTTGCCGGTGCGGACCGTGGCGGCGCGGTACACATCGCCGGCAAGGCCACGTTCGGAGATGGCATTGGCGACGCGCAGCGTGTCGAACTCCGTCCGCCGGATCTCAGCGCGGACCTCGCCGTCGTCGATCTCGATGAGCGCCCACGAGGCGGTCGAGTCGCCATCGAACACATAGCCTGCAGAGCCGGCGTTGACGATCACCTTGAACCCGAGGTCACGGACCTCCGGAAGATGGGTGTGGCCACAGATGATCACGCGAGCGTCCGTCCGGGCGAGCAGCTCGATCGTCACCGATGGATCGAGGTTCTGGTCCAGACCCGCGGTCTGCGAGCCGGGCGACGCGTGGCAGACGAGGACGAGCGTGTCGTCGTCCGTACGGAGGCGACGCTCCGAGGGGAGCGCGCGCAGCCACTCGACCCGCTCGTCGCCCAGGGCGTCGTGCGCCCATTCGGCTGCGGCGGCGATCGCGTCCGGCACGCCATCGGTCATCCAGGGGAAGGCGGCCGCGTAGTCGAAGTCCGCCACGGCAACGTCGGTGTTGCCGGCGATGACGGCCGTGCCTGCCCCGGCTGCGGAGCGCAGCGCGTCGACCGCGGCTGCAGGCTCCGGTCCGTTGAGCACGAGGTCGCCCGCGACCACGATGTGGTCCGGCTTCGCACGAGCGACGTCCGCCAGGACGGCTTCCAGCGCGGTGACGTTGCCGTGCACGTCGGACAGTGCCGCGATCCGCGTCATCGCAGCGTCCCTTCGGGCGGGATGATGAAGCTCAGCAGGCCCTCGCAGGCGACTTCGCCATCGACCGTGGCGACGCC
>DATNFQ010000103.1:0-4209 GCA_035606295.1 Patescibacteria group bacterium | reverse complement strand
AGCCAGTCCGGCCATCCCCACGCCGCGCTGAGCGGCGTCAAGACGATGAGGACGACCAGGACCACCAGCTGGAAGCGGAAGCAGCCCAGGCCGGGGCCTCGCTCGGCCGCGAGGTCCTCGCCCTTGTACTGGATCGGGCCGGTGGAACGTGGCGGGCGCGGCGGAGTGGGATCAACGTTCGGGTCGGGTTGCGTCACGAGCCGGAACGATACGGGAGGCGGCGTCAGCCTGCGGTCGGCGGTGGCGGATCCGTGGCGAGACCCTCGACGACCTCGACGTTCCGCAGCGCGAGCAGGATCTCCGGCGACGCTACGACCTTCCAGGACCGCGATCCGCCCCCGAGGACGATACGGTCGCGCTGCATCACCCGTGCATCGATCCAGATCGGCAGCTCGTCGGGCAGACCGAACACGGTGACGCCACCGATCTCCATCCCGGTGATCTCGCGTGTCGACTCTGCCGGGGCGAATGACGCCTTGCGGGTTCCAAGGCGGTCTCGAACCACCCGGTTGACATCGAGGCGGTTGGGAGCGAGCACGACGCAAGCCGCATAACGGGGCGGATCGCTCTTGCCGATCACGAGGATCGTGTTGGCCGACGCATCCGGAGCGAATCCATACGCCGCGCAGAAGGCAGCCGTGTCCGCCAGCGCGGGGTCGCAGGCGAAGAGCTCATACGCGATGCCGAGCGGTTCGAGCACAGCCACGAGGCGCGCGCGACCTTGCGGGTCGTGAATAGCGATATCGATGTCTCCGCCGTCGGGCATGGCCCGAAGGGTAGTCGCTACCATCGGCCTCGGATGCCCGACCAGACGACGACCCAGGACCCGACCGCGCCGATCGACATCGACGCCTACCTCGCGCGCTTCGACTGGCACCCCGAGCCCGAGCTGATCGGGTTCCGCGATCCGGCGGCGTCTCGTGCCGCCCTCGCGGCGCTCGGGACGGAGACCTGGCAGGAGGCGCTCACCTACCTGTACGGGATCGCCACAGAGCGCGCGATGGGCGACGCGTCCGCGTATGCAGAGGCGCGGCGTCGCTACTACGGGTCCGATCCGGCCGGCCCGAGGGACGGTCCCGCTCCCGCGCCGGCCGAGCCGATGCGTGCGATGGAGGTCGTCGCTGAATACTCCGCGCGCCTTTCGCGTGGTCTGATGAACTCGCAGCATCCACGCCAGTTCGGCTACTTCACGCCGCCTCCGTTGCCGATGTCGATCATGGGCGAGCTGCTGGCCCAGGTCGCCAACCAGGGCGTCGATGTCTGGCATGCGGGTCCGTTCGCCGCCTTCGCCGAGGAAGAGGTCATCCGCTGGCTGTGCGATCTCGTCGGCTACGGCGAGGGCTCGTTCGGCCTCCTGACCAGCGGCGGCGTGATGGCCAACTTCATGGGGATGACGCTTGCCCGGGATCTCCACCTCGGGCGCCTGCGCGGGCTGTCGGCACCGCCTCGGGGAAAGGACCTCGAGGGCGCGCGGGTGTACACGAGCGACCAGACCCACTTCTCGATCGCCCGAGCACTGGACGAGCTCGGCTTCCCGCCCGACACGCTCGTCGTCCTGCCCGCCGACGACGACTTCCATCTCCGCGGGGAGCCGGTCGGCGTGGCGATCGCGCGCGACCGCGCCAAGGGCCTGACGCCGTTCGCGATCGCGGCCGTCGCCGGTTCCACCAACACCGGGTCCGTCGACGCCGTCGGCGAGCTCGCGGACGTCGCCGAAGCCGAAGGGCTGTGGCTACACGTGGATGCCGCATATGGCGGCGGAGCGCGACTCTCGGAACGCGATCGGGACCGGGTCACGGATCTCGACCGGGCGGATTCGGTGACCGTCGACCCGCACAAGTGGTTCTTCCAGGCCTATGACATCGGCGGGTTGCTGGTCCGCGATGGCCGGATGTTGCCTGCCGTCTTCGGCGGCCGCGCACCCGAGTACTACCGGGGCGGCGAGGGGTCGGGCGCGGGGACACCGGACTACCTGCGCGACGGCGACACCGGCGACGGTCACGACGATGATGGCCACGCCGGCGCCGACCAGCTGAACTTCTACAAGCTGTCGTTCGAGGGGACCCGTCGCTGGCGAGCGCTGAAGCTGTGGATGTCGTGGAAGCACCTCGGTACGCTCGGGTTCGGGAAGCTGATCGAGGCGAACGACGATCTCGCCGCCTACCTGGCGCGCCGCTGCGCTGACGCCGACGACTTCGAGGCCCGGCCCGAGGTACCGGAGTTGTCGGTCGTGTGCTTCCGACACGTTCCGCCGGGACTCGGCGGTGAAGCGCTCGATGCGCACCAGGACCGACTCCAGGCCGCGCTCGAGCTGTCCGGCGATGGGTGGCTCACGACGACGAGACTGCGTGGGGCGACATGGCTTCGTGCAGGGGTGCTGAACTATCTCGCGACCGAAGCGGACATCGACCACCTGCTCGACACGCTCCGGGAGCTCGCGGCGACCGCCTGAGGACTACTCCAGCGCCGCCGGGCGGTCGACGCGCGACGCGACCTTCTCCGTCCGCTCGGTGGTGGTCGCCTCCTCGAGCGAGAGCAGCACATCCAGCACGTGGTAGGCGAGCTCGCCGCTCGCCCGATGCGGCCGTCCCGTGTAGATCGCGTCGATCATGTCGGCGAGGCCGATGCCGCGCTGGACGTTCGTTGGGAATCGCAAAGGGATGTCTTCCCAGACCTCGGCACCGAGCGCCCGGAACCGCACCTCCCCGTCGAACCGATTCGGATCGCCGAGGCTGAGCGAGCCCTCGGTCCCGTGGATCTCGAAGTGCGGGACCCGCGAGCCGGCGGTATCGAACGACGCGAGCAGGCTGCCGATGACACCGGACTCGAACGTCAGCGTGCCGATCACCGTGGTCGGCACGTCGGATACGACGGTCGTCCCGGCGAGTGGCCCAGCCGCGACGAGGCGCTCCGATCCCACGCCCCGCCCGACCGCCGCGACCGACGCGACCGGCCCGAGCAGGTCGACGAGCGCCGTCACGTAGTACGGCCCGACGTCGAGCACCGGTCCGCCGCCCGGCGCGTAGAAGATCTGCGGGTTCGGATGCCAGCGCTCCGGGCCGGTGTGCGAGACGGACGCGGTCGCGACGAGCGGCGTCCCGATCAGGCCCTCGTCGATCACCGCTCTCGCCGTCTGCAGGCCTCCGCCGAGGAACGTGTCCGGTGCCGCCCCGACGCGCACGCCCGCCGCGGCGGCCGCATCAAGGAGCCGGCGCGCGTCCCCGCGCGCGGTCGCGAGCGGCTTCTCGGTGTAGACGTGCTTGCCGGCGGCGATCGCAGCGAGCGCGACCGGGGCGTGCGCCGCGGGTGGCGTCAGGACGAGCGCGACGTCGATCGATGGGTCGGCCAGGACCGCCTCGACGGACATCGCTGGAAAGCCGCCGGCAACAGCCAGCGCTTGCGCCCGCTCCCGATCGAGGTCAGCGCAGGCGGCGAGCTCCAGCGACTGATACCGGGCCGTCCCTTCCAGGTAGAAGTGGGTGACGTTGCCGGACCCGATGATCGCGACGCGGGCGGGACGATCCACCCTCAGGAAACGCGCCCGCGGCCGAGCCCCTGCGAGACCAGGTAGTCGAGGCTCGCACGTGTGGCGTCGACCGCCGAGCCGTCGACATGGTCGAACTCGACGATCAGCCACTCGACGGAGCCCGCATCGGCGGCGGCGGCGACCGACGACGCGGGGTCGACGACGCCACTACCCACCGGCACGTTGACGAACGAGGCGTCGCCATAGGCAGACGGCGGCAACGTGATGCCGTCCTTGAGGTGGAGCGACACCACGCGCGAACCCAGCCCGCGGATCACCTCAGCAGGGTCCGCCCCGCCGACGACCGCCCAGAAGATGTCGATCTGGATGTCGATCGCGTCCCCGAGCGCGCCGCTCAGTCGGTCGATCACGCGCTGGCCATCGACCACGCGCATCTCCGCGTCATGGGTATGGATGCCGAGTCGGAGGCCTCGCTCAGCGGCAACGTCAGCCGCAGCCGCGAGTCGATCGGTCAGGCCCGCGCCACCGCCGGCGAGGTCGTCAGGACTGGCGCTGACGATGATCCTCGGCGAGCCGAGCTCGGCCACGGCGTCCGTCGCCTGTCTGAATGGATCCGGATCGGTCCACGCGGACCAGGTATGCGAGCTCGTGATCGTCAGGCCGAGGTCAGCGAGGACACGGCGCGCCTCGGCGGGATCGCCACCGGGCACATCGACCGTCTC
>DATNFQ010000102.1:0-17607 GCA_035606295.1 Patescibacteria group bacterium | reverse complement strand
CGTCCTGGCCGCTGACGGCCGGATAGGGATCGTACGACTTGCCGGAGAGGGCGGCGGCAACGCCGAGGGCGGTGCTGTCGTTCTCCGCGAGCACGGCATCGATGTGCGTGCCGGCAGCGTTGGCCTGGTCGATGATCGCCTCCATGTTCGCCTGGGCCTTCTCGGTCTTCCAGGCGTCCGTGTAGGTGCCATCCGCCGGGCCGATGATCTTGATGTCGCCGCTGGTCACCTTGTCCTTCAGGCCGGCCTCATCCCAGCCCTGTGGCAGGAATGTCTTGGCATTCGGATCGCCCGGGTCGCCCTTGATCAGGACGTAGTTGCCCTCGGGGACCTTCTTGAGGACCGCATCGGCCTCGGCCTTGCCGACACCGACGTTGTCGAACGTGATGTAGAAGACGTCCGGATCTTCGATGAGGCGGTCATAGGCGATGACCTTGACGCCCGCATCCTTGGCGGCCTGGACGCCCGGCAGCACGGCCTTCGTGTCCTGACCCAGCAGGATGAGGACGTTCGCGCCCTGACCGATCAGGTTGTTGATATCGGTCAGCTGCTGCTCGTTGCTGAGGTTCGCGTCGGCATCGATGTACTTGCCGCCGCCGTCCTCGACCGTCTTCTTGATGTTCGGCTGGTCGTTCTTCGCCCAGCGCGGCTGCTGGTAGTTATTCCACGAGACGGCGACCGTGCAGCTGCCCGAGGCAGCACTGCCCGACGCGGATGCCCCCGCCGACTCACTCGCCGCCGCGGATTCACTCGCGGCCGGCGCTGATGTAGCTGCCCCGCCGCCGCTGCTAGTGCAGGCGGCGAGCGCGAGGACGCTGCTCAGCGAGAGCGCGACCAAGTGTCGCTTTGACATGTATGACTCTCCTCCTGTGCCGTAGCCCCCTCGTCGACCCGACGTCGCGCAAGGCTACTCCGTTGACCCCGCGGTGTGGTGGATCCTCCTTTCGGCGTCCTTAGGCGCTTGCCAGCGCGGGCATGGTCCGGCGGGGACGCAGCCATGCCGCTGGATCGGCGAGCAATGGTCCGAACGCAAGCTCAGCTGCTCCCAACAGCGGAGCGTCGTCTCCCAGTGAAGTCGGCACGACCCGGACGAGTCGCCGCGACGCGCGCAATACGCGTCGATCAAGCTCGGCCTCGAGGGTCGACCGCACATACGGATAGCTGGCGGTCAACCGACCGCCCAGCAATACGAGGCTCGGGTTGAGCACGTTGACGATCCCAGCCAGGCCGATGCCCAGCCAGCGGGCAGTATCGTTGAAGGCGTCCAAAGCTGCCGGAACGCCAGCCTCAGCTTCGGCAAGCAACCCTTCGAAGGCTTCGCGACCCGCCTGCGGCGAGCGGCCGGCGCGCCGCAGCAGCGCCATCGTCCCGACCTCGGTCTCCCAGCAGCCGATCGAGCCGCACCGACACGGCAGCCCGTCGGGGTTCACCGGGATGTGACCGACCTCGCCGCCATACCCGGCGGCGCCGATCAGCGGCCGGCCGTCGACGATGAGACCGCCGCCGACGCCGATCGAGCCCCAGATCAGGAGCACGTCATCGATGTCACGCGCGGCGCCACGCCGATGCTCGGCGAGGACCGCGAGGTCGGCTTCGTTAGCGAACGCGATCGGAACGTCCATGCCGAGAGCCCCGGTAAGTGCCGCCCCGAGCGGCTCATCGCGCCAGCCGAGGTTCGGTGCGACCGAGACCATGCCGTCGCTCCTGCGGACGACGCCGACGACGGCGACGCCAACGCCCACGATGCTGTCCGGCGAGGGAAGTCGGCCACGGAGATCCGTCGCGAGGTCGACGAGGACGGCCACGATGTCCGTCAGGCTCGATCGTCGCGGAGGCAGGTCGACCCGCACATGGTCGAAGACCTCACCGCCCAGGCCGACGGTCGCGGCGGCAAGCGAATCGACGGAGATCTCGAGCGCCAGGACGACCGCGCCGTTGGGGTCGGCACGGACCATTGGGGAGGGGCGACCGGGCGTCCCGTCGAGCGCCGCCGGGCCCTCGAACGCGAGGTTGCCGGCGACCAGCTCCCCGATCAGGCCGCGGATGGCGCTGCGGGTGAGCCCGGTACGAGCCACGAGGTCGGAGCGCGATAGCGGTCCGCTCGCATGAAGCTCGCGGACGATCGCGCTCAGATTGGCGCGGCGGACGGTCTCGCTGCGGTGTCCCAGCTCGTCACGACCGATGAACACGGGTTTGTGTTCCTCTTTCTCAAATGTGCTGTGCGAGACTCGTACAAGCACGCGGTCATGTCAATACGGATGTCGCGGAGGAGTCGCTGATGTCGGGCACGGTGCGCTGGGGGATCCTGTCGACGGCGGACATCGGCGTCCGAAAGGTGATCCCCGGCATCCGCAAAGCGGCGCGCTGTGAGGTCGTCGCCATCGCGTCGCGCGACGGTGAGCAGGCACGGGCCGTCGCCGATCAGCTCGGTATCCCGTCCGCGCACGCGTCGTACGAGGCGCTGCTCGCCGACCCAGGAGTCGACGCCGTCTACATCCCGCTGCCGAACCACATGCACATGGACTGGACGATCGCGGCGCTCCGCGCCGGCAAACACGTCCTGTGCGAGAAGCCCCTCGCGATGACCGCCGACGACGCCCAGCGCATGGTCGATGTCGCCCACGAGACCGGTCTCCACCTGATGGAGGCGTTCATGTACCGCCAGCACCCCTCATGGGTCGCGGCGATGGACCTCGTGGAGAGTGGCAGGATCGGGACACTGACCGCTGTCCAGAGCTGGTTCTCGTACTACAACGACGACGCCACGAACATCCGCAACATCGTCGAGTACGGCGGCGGCGCGCTGTTCGACATCGGCTGCTACACGATCAACCTGTCCCGCATGGTGTTCGGCGGGGAGCCGTTGCACATCCAGGCATCAGTCCGCCGAGACCGGGCGACGGGCGTCGACGCGCTCGTGAGCGCGATCCTCGATTTCGACGGGGGCATCGCGAGCTTCACGTGCGCGATCCGCAGCGAGTCGGACCAGCGCGTCCACATCTACGGGACGAAGGGACGGATCTCGATCGATATCCCGTTTAACATCCCGCCCGACCGCCCGACGCGCATCCGGCTGACGGCCGGCGGCGACCCGCCGGTCGCACCGGACACCACGGTCCTCGAGTTCCCGACGACAGACCCCTACACGGCCGAGGTCGAGCGGTTCGTGTCGGCCGTGCTGGACGGCGGGCCGACACCGGTCCCACCGGAGGACGCCGTAGCGAACCTCCGCGTGATCGACACGATCTTCGCGATCGCCGAGCGCGGCCCGGGAGCCGCGTCGTTGACTCCGGCTTAGACGCCGAGTCGCTGTGACGCCAGGGCGGTGCCCTCCACCCGGGCCGTGATCTTGGCGAACGCGATGTCGCGCGAAGTCGACGTGTCGTCGCCGAACGGTGAGAAGCCGCAATCGTCGGTCGTGCCCAGATGATCCGGGTCGATGAACCGGGCGGCCTCGAGGATCCGCTCCGCGACCTCCTCGGCGGTCTCGATGCGGGGGTCGATCGGATCGACCACGCCGACGAAGACCCGCCGGTCGCCGGTGGCGTGCTCGCCGATGATCCGCAGCACGCGCTCGCGGTCGGCCTCGCTCGCGAGCTGGATGAAGAAGTCATGGACGTCCATCCGGAACAGCGTCGGGAGGAGATCGGCGTAGTCGACGTCGGCGCTGTGTGTGGAGTCCCTATCACCCCCCGGGCACGTGTGGACACCGACGCGCGCGCGTTCGTCGGCGGTGAGCTCGCCGAGGACCTGGTTATTGAGGTCCACGAATGCCGAGAGCAGTCCGCCCGACGGATCGAGCTTGAGCGAGAGCCGGGCTTCGGTGAAGTCGATCTGGGCGCTCGCACCCCGGGCGACGATCCCGCGCAGCTCGTCAGATGCCTCCGCGACCAGGTCGTCGATGAACGACTCGCGCGGGTAGCCCTCGATCCCGTCGCCCGGGTACATCAGGCTGATCGCCGAGGCCGAGATGACCGCCTGCTTGAGTGGCGCGCTCGTCTTGTCGCGCGCGCCGTCGAGATATGCGTACGCCTTCGTCGCGTAGCGGAACGGGGCCGTCGTGAGGACCGGCAGCTGCCGGGTATGTCCGTCCTCGAAGGGGATGGTCACGCCGCCGGGGGCCAGCGGCAGCCCGGCCACGGGATAGGTCGCGAAGCTCGGCTTGCGCTGCTCCCCATCCGTGACGACCGGGGAACCAGTCACCTCGAACCGCTGGAGCGTGTCGCTGACCGCGTCGTCGAACAACGCGTCGAGCTCGTACTGGCCCAGGCGCCCCTCGGCGGCTGCCTGCATGCCCGCCTGTAGGGCTTGCGGTCTGGGGATGCTGCCGATCGGTTCAGTGGGTAGTGACATGGGCCGCAGGATATCCACCCCGCGCAAGGGGGCTACCATGCCCGCGCTGCGCGGGCGGTCGCCCGCCAAGAGGGATCGCCGACACATGCCAGCCAATCCATCGCGATGACCAGCCGCACCATCGCCGTCGGCGGCACGAGCTACCCCCTGGTCCTGCCGAACGTCCGGGACCCGCGGCTCCACGTGGCCGCGGTGATCATCACGATCCACGTCCTCGGCCAAGTCGGGCTGCATTTCTCGGTGAGCGTGCCGCAGATCCTTGCCGCGATCCTGGCGAGTGCCGTCCTCGAGGTCGCCCTGACGTTCCGCCAGTCCCGCGCGTTCGTGTGGCCCGCCAGTGCGATGCTCACCGGCAGTGGCGTTGCGCTGATCCTGCGCGTCGTCGGTACCCCGCCCGACCAGCCCTGGAATACCGACTACTGGTACATCTTCGCCGGCGTCGCCGTGTTCTCACTGCTGACCAAATACGTCATCCGCTACCGCGGCAACCACGTCTTCAACCCGTCGAACATCGGGCTTGTCGTCGCGTTCGTCGTGCTCGGCAGCACCCTGGTCGATCCACTCGACTTCTGGTGGGGCCCGCTGAGCATCTGGCTGGTGATCGCGTATGCGGTGATCGTCGGCGGCGGTCTGCTGATCACCCGCCGGCTGCGCCTGCTCGGGCTGGCGGCGGCGTTCTGGCTGACGCTCCTGGTGAGCCTCGGAGTGCTGGCCGGCTCGGGCCACTGCATGACCGCCAACTGGGCGTTCGCACCTGTCTGCGGTGTCGATTACTGGCGCGTCATCGTCATCTCGCCCGAGGTCCTGATCTTCCTGTTCTTCATGATCACGGATCCGAAGACGACGCCGACGGGCCAGGTGGGCCGGGTGGTCTTCGGCATCCTCGTGGCGATCGCGAGCACGCTGCTGATGGCGCCCCAGACGGACGAGTTCGGAACGAAGGTGGCGCTGCTGACGGGTCTCGTCGCGATGTGTGCCGCGCGACCGTTGATCGACCGGCTGGTCCCGGTTCCCGGTTCGGCCACCGACCAGATCCGCGGGTTCGCGTCACGCGTCGCGTTCGGGGAGGGGTCGCGCCGCACGGCTCGCGCATTCGGGCGGATCGCCCTCGCGGTCGGAGCCGTGTTCCTGGTCGGCACGGGCATCGTCCTTGCGGGTACCCCGGCCCGATCACCCTCCCCACCGGACACGGCTGCCGTGCTCGACCGGGTACCCCATCAGGTCGATCCGGCGACGTTCCCCGATATCAACATCGCGACGGACGTGACCGACTGGGACCACGAGATCGCGGGGCAAGGCGCACGCGACATCGTCATGACGCTCGCGGAAAACCTCGAGCTGGAGAACCAGGCGATGCTCAGGGACGACGCGTCGATCCTGCCGGTCGTGGACCACGGCGATCGCTTGAAGGAGATGCAGCGTCGCTTGCAGGAGTCGAGCGCGAGCGGTCGGACCGTGATCGAGCACTATCAGTTCGATTCGCTCGACATGTCGCTCATCGAGCCATTCGGGGTCCAGACCGGCTTGAGTCTCGGTCTCGCAGCGCAAGGGACGAAGACCGAGGAGACCTACGACGCCACCGGGAGCCTGCTCGAGAGCCACGACGCGCCATTCACCACGACGTTCGTGATGCGTCGCGCTCTGGGTGATCGGTGGCTGAATGTGGCCGTGCTGCCCGCGGAGGACGGCAGCTGACGGGGAGGTGGCAAGCGCTCGCCCCGACGACGGCTCGCCGCGCGAGCATCGCTGTAGCGGTCCTCGTCGTGGCAGTCCTTGCGGTCGGCGGCCTCTGGTGGCTCGCCGCGTCCGGGACGATCGGCAGAGGTGGCGCCGCCGCGTTGCCGCCGCCCCGTTTCGTCGAGGAAGCGGCAGCGGCAGGCGTCGGCCACACGTTCGCCGGCGATGACGGCTATTTCGTGGGCGGAGGTGTCGCGACCTTCGACTGCGACGACGACGGCTTGCCGGACCTGTACCTCGCCGGGGGCGCCGCACCCGCCGCGCTGTACCGCAACCGCAGCACCCCCGGTGGCCCCCTCCGATTCGAGGACATCACCGAGCCTGCGGTCGCGCTCGACCACGTGACCGGCGCCTATCCGCTCGATGTCGACGGCGACCGCCACACCGACATCGTCGTGCTGCGGCTCGGTGAGGAGGTCCTGCTCCGGGGCCTCGGGGATTGCCGGTTCGCCGCGGCGGACGCCTCGTTCGGGTTCGATGGTGGGCCCGGCTGGACCACGGCGTTCAGCGCGACCTGGGAGACACCGGACGCCAAGCTCCCGACGCTGGCCTTCGGCGACTACCAGGAGCTCGACGCTCAGGGCGAATGGACCGGGCGCTGCTCGGACGACCGGCTGCTGCGACCGACGCCCGGTGGCACGTCGTACGCGCCGCCGATCGCGCTGTCACCGAGCTTCTGCACGCTCTCGATGCTGTTCAGTGACTGGGATCGGTCCGGCCGCAGCGACCTGCGCGTCTCCAACGACCGCCACTACTACCGCGCGGACGGCCAGGAACAGCTCTGGCGCATCGATCCGGGCGTCGCGCCGCGGCTCTACACCCAGGCGGAGGGCTGGCAGCCGCTGCGGATCTGGGGCATGGGTATCGCCGACGAGGACCTCGATGGCGACGGCTATCCCGAGTACTACCTGACCAGCCAGGGTGACAACAAGCTCCAGACGCTGGCGAACGGACCCGCGACGCCGGATTACAAGGACATCGCGCTCAAGCTCGGGGTGACCGCACATCGCCCGTACACCGGCGACGTTTCGCTCGCATCGACCGCCTGGCATCCGGCGTTCGAGGACGTCAATGACGATGGCTACCCCGACCTGTTTGTCACCAAAGGCAATGTCGAGCGGCAGCTCGACAACGCCATCAAGGACCCGAGCAACCTCCTGATCGGGCAGGCCGACGGGACGTTCGTGGAGGGAGGCGAGGCGGCCGGCATCGTCGACTTCGAGAAGGCCCGGGGAGCCGCTGTCGCCGACCTCAACGCCGATGGGTTGCCGGACATCGTCCAGGTCGTGCGCCGGGCGAACGTGCGGCTGTGGCGCAATCTCGGAGCGGGCGAGGGAACGACGACGCAACCGATGGGCCACTGGCTCGGGGTGAACCTCGACCAGGACGCCCCGAACCACGACGCGATCGGCGCCTGGATCGCTGTCCGGGCCGGCGACCTCCATCGTGACCGCGAGGTGACCGTGGGCGGCGGCCACGTCAGCGGGCAGCTTGTGCCGATCCATTTCGGCCTCGGCAGGGCGACGAAGGCCGAGGTGCAGGTGACCTGGCCCGATGGCGAGGTGGGGCCGTGGTTGCCGACCGACGCCGATGGCGTGATCACCGTTCGGCGGGGTGCCAGCGCCGTCGAACCAGTGTCGCCTGTCGTGGCACCGTAGGTCGGATGGCAGCCTCGCGTCGCGCCCGTCTCTCGGAGGTCGACCTGCCCGATCTGGGGCGGCCGTCGGTCACCCCCGAGATCTCGCCAACGCTGTACGCCGCCCGACTGGAGCGGCTGCGCGAGCGCATGGTGGGGGCCGGATACGACCGTGTCGTCGTCTACGCCGACCGCGAGCACAGCGCCAACATGGCCTGGCTGACCGGGTTCGACCCCCGGTTCGAGGAGGCGATCCTGGTCGTCGGGGCGAGCGGGGAGCCGGCGATCCTGGTCGGGAACGAATGCTACGGGACAGCGGGCGCGGCGCCGTTGCCGATGCGCCGCCATCGCTTCCAGGACCTGAGCTTGCCGAGCCAGCCGCGGGATCGGTCGGCACCACTGGCCGAGATCCTCGGCGATGAGGGCGTCACCGACGGGGTCCGCGTCGGCGTCATCGGGTGGAAACCCTACGCCGACCGCTCGATGCTCGACGTCCCCTCGTTCCTGGCCGACGAGTTGCGGCGGCGGGTCGGCCCGAGAGGGATCGTCGAGAACGCCAACGACCTGCTGATCGATGCGGCGGACGGGCTGCGCGTGATCAATGAGGTCGAGCAGCTTGCGGCGATGGAAGCCGCGGCGTGCACGACATCGAGCGGGGTCCTGTCGCTCATCCGCGGTCTTCGACCCGGCCTTCGCGAGCGCGAGGCTGTCGCGCTTCTCGGCTGGGACGGCACGCCGCTGTCGTGTCACCTGATGTTGACGGCCGGGCCACGCGCCGCGTACGGATTGCTCGGTCCCGGCGACCGACCGATCGAACGCGGCGACCCGTTCACGGTGGCGTTCGGGATCTGGGGCGCGCTCAACTGTCGCGCAGGGTTCGTGGTCGAGGACGCGGACGGGCTACCGGACGGGATCCGCGACTATGTCGATCGCCTCGTCGGCCCGTATTACGCTGCCGTCGCCGAGTGGTATGGCGCGCTACGGATCGGCCAGACCGGGGGCGCGCTCCACGACATCATCGCGCGACATCTCGGCGACCCGTTCTTCGGCATCTTCCTCAACCCGGGGCACCAGATCAGCCTCGACGAGTGGGTGAATTCGCCGATCCGGCGCGGCTCGGCCATCGAGCTGCGGTCGGGGATGGCGTTCCAGGTCGACATCATCCCGGCGACGGGTACGCCGTATTTCACGACGAACATCGAGGATGGCCTCGCCCTCGCCGACGCGCCGCTGCGCGACGCGTTCGCGGCCGGCTACCCCGATGCCTGGTCGCGCATCCAGGCGCGGCGCGCCTTCATGGCCGACCAGCTCGGGATCGACCTGCATCCCGACGTCCTGCCGTTCTCGAATATCCCGGCCTACCTGCCGCCGTACCTGTTACGGCCGGGCCTGGCCATGACGGTCGGGTGACCGGGAGCACGACGGGGGAGGCGGATCGCGTCGTCCTGACGCGCGATGAGGCGACCCTCACGGTCGACCCCAGCGCCGGTGGCCGGATCGCATCGCTCGTGCTGCGCGGGCGCGAGGTCCTCGTCACGGCCGGTGCCAGCCCGCTCTGGTGGGGCTGCTATCCGATGGTGCCGTTCGCCGGGCGGATCCGGGACGGCCGGTTCCTGTTCCGCGGTCGGGCGTACCAGGTCCCGCTGACGATGCCACCGAACGCCATCCACGGCACGGTCTTCGATCGCGCGTGGCAGGTCACGTTCCGTGGCGAGGACCGCGTCGAGCTCGAGTCCGAGCTCGGGCCCGATTGGCCGTTCCGTGGACGCGTCACCCAGGCGATCGTGCTGGTCCCCGGCGGTCTCGAGGCGACGTTGACCGTCGAGGCGACCGATGCGATGCCGGTGGTCCTGGGCTGGCACCCGTGGTTCCGGCGCGAGGTCGACGGGATCGCCGCGGAGCTCGACTTCGAAGCGCACGCGATGTATGCCCGCGACTCGAGCGGTCTGCCGACCGGGGCGACGATCCCGCCGACACCACGTCCGTGGGACGATGCGTTCACCGACATCGTCATCCCGCCCCGACTGACGTGGCCCGGAGTCCTCCGACTCGACCTCCGCTCGACTGCCCCGTTCTGGGTCGTGTTCGACGAGCGCGACGCCGCGATCTGCGTCGAGCCACAGACGGCGCCCCCTGATGCGTTCAACCTCGCGGCCGTGGTCGGGGTCGATCCGCCGGTCGCGGCTCCCGGTCGTCCGGCGAGCATCGCGATGGCGTGGCGCTGGGAGCTCCTCGGCCCGGCGTCCGTGCCGGCACCCGCACCTTCCGCCGCCACGCCGCGCTCGCCCTCGCCTTCGCCGAAGCGAGCTCCGGCGACGAAGCGGGCTACGCCTTCGAAGCCGCCCCGGACGCGTCGGGCACGTTCACCCCGGTGACCCGGTTCTTCCCGGCGCGCTTGCTCGTGTACATGGCACGGTCGGCGCTGATCATCAGCTCGTCAGCCGTCCCGCCATCATCGGGGTAGGACACCACCCCGACCGAGAGCGACGGGCGCACTGTGTCATCCGGCAACGCGAGGTCAAGCTCATTGACCCCGATGCGGATCTTCTCGGCGAGCACGAACGCGCCGGTCGGATCGGTCTCGGGCAGCAGCACGACGAACTCGTCGCCGCCATACCGCGCGGCCGTGTCGATCCGGCGGACGCCCTCACTGACGACCAGGCCGACCGCGGCTAGCACACGGTCGCCATGGAAGTGACCGAGGCGGTCGTTGATCGACTTGAGCTCGTCGAGGTCCATCATCAGGAGGCAGAACCCGCGACCTGACCGCGCGCTTCGGGCGATCTCGCGTTCGAGCGCCGCGAAGAAGAAGCCCCGGTTGAATAGGGACGTCAGCGGGTCGATGGTCGACATGCGGATCGCCGCATCCCGGGTGTGGCGTTGCTCGCGCGCGATGACCATCGCGACATAGGCGAGCAGCACCATCGCGGTCAGGTTGATGCCCACCGTCGCGATCGTGACGGGGTTCGCCAGGACCTCGGGCGCCGACCCCAGGGCGACCGCGAGCAGGTAGCCGATCGCCGCGATGGCCGCGAGCCCGAGCGTGACCGGTGGCGACACGACCAGCGCGGCACCACCCACGATCAGCGGGTAGACGAAGAAGAACGGGCTGGCAGCCCCGCCCGTCAGTGCGACGAGGACGGTCGAGACGGTGATCGCCACCGACCCTTCCAGGACGAACTTCGCGGGGCCGAGGGCGTTCGCCGGCAGCAGGTCATGGATGACGAGCACGAACACGCCGCCAAGCGCCAGCAACAGGAAGATCGCGGTCTGGCTCTCGGGCCAGAGACCGGTGACGCCGACGATCGTCGTGACGGCGAGCAGGAATACCCACGACGCGATGCGGACGACCCGGTCGTAGGTCCGGATCGTGGCCTCCTCATCCGGCCCCGGCGAGTCGTCCCCGCGTCCGACGACCGCCGCAGCAGCCATCGCCCGCTCGGATCGGCCGTTGCCACGGTCTTCGGCGGTGGTGGTGTCGTTCCGCATCCGACCGATCGCCGGAGAGGCCACGAGAAGCGCCATGATCACAAGATTCGCGACCACGGCGAGGACGATCAGGACGAGGATGGGCTCCAGCGACACACGGCCATCTTAGCCCGGGCCCTTCGTGGAACGGCCCTCGGCGACCGGATCCGGCCCCAGCGGGCGGTGCGCGGACGCCACAGCCGCGACCCACGAGCTCGGTCAGCGGTGGCCTACCGCGTCCCCCATTGATAGGTCTGCTTGACCATCCGCAGATACACGAACGTCTCGGTCTCGCGCACCCCTTCGATGGAGCGCAGCCGCTCCGTCAGGAAGCGCAGGAGCGCTTCGTTGTCCTCGCAGACGGTCTCGATCAGCAGGTCGTACGTCCCCGCGGTGATGACGACGTAGTCGACCTCGGGCATCTCGGCGACCGCCTCGGCGACCGCCACGAGCCGGTCGCTCTCACAGCGGATGCCGATCATCGCCATCTGCTGGAACCCGAGCTTGAGCGGGTCGGTGACGCCGACCACCTGCAGGATGCCGCGCTCGATGAGCCTGTTGGTCCGAGCGCGGACGGCCGCCTCGCTGACTCCGAGCTCGGCGGCGATCTGCGTGAACGGCCGTCGGCCGTCAGCCTGGAGGTGCTCGATGATCCGCTTGTCGAGCTCGGAGACGTCCTCGGCTCGGCTGGACAGGGATCGGGGTCGCTGCCGCGCAACGTCGGTCATGCCGACAGGGTACGACCTCGTCGTCCCCCTCGGCCCCGTTCCCGGTGTGTGGGTCAGCCCGGGGACTTCGAGGGCTTCGCGGACTTGGTGGGCTTGGCCGATCTCGACGGAGCAGGCGACTTCGCCGGGCTTGGCGACGCCTCAGGACTCGCCGACGGAGCGGCCGTGGTCTTGACCGGCACGCTGGTATGCGTCCGCAGCGGCGATAGGAGAAGGTCGGCCACGGACACGAGATCGGACAATGCATCCGACTGGCGTGCGTTGAGCTTCGCTGGGGAGTGCCCAGAACGGACCGGCCCCCAGGTGATGAGGATGTTGACACCCGCCAGCGCGATCGGCGCTTCGCCGTTGCCGGGTTCCTGACCATCGGTCCAAGCGAGGGCCTTGGTGAGGGCGGTCGCGGATCGGTACTCGGTCACGTCGAGCGGCCAGCCGAGGTACGTGGCGTAGATCTTCGTCACCACGTCGCCGCCATCGGGCCCGAGGGTGGCGGTGTTCGCGGTGATCGGCAGACCGGCCTTGTCGAATCCGGCGAAGACCTGCCGCGCGGTCGCGGGGCTGGGCAGATGCGGGTCCGGTGTGATGAGCGGTGTCGGAGCGACGGACGGCGAGGCGCTCGGCGCCGCGCTGCTGCACGCGACCGCAAAGGCGGCCACTGCGACGAGCACGGTGACGGTCCGCACTGCCCGAAGACGGGAATGTGCCATGGCCGCGTGATTCTCGTGAGCGTATCGGGGGTCCGTCGACCCTACTTTCGTACCCGTCGATCAGCCATCCAGCAGCCGTAGGACCGGGGCGAACGCCTCGATCGAGCCGCGCGTGATCGGGTCGATGACGAGTTGGATGTGGCGCACGCCCTCGCGGGCGTACGCGCGCATCCGGTCGGCCATCTGTTCGGGCGAGCCCTCGAGGGGTGGTGGTGGCGCCTCGGCGTAGCTGCCCTGGATGCGGCCGACCCCATCGGGAAAGCGGATGAGCACGGCGACCGTCCGCTCGATCGCTGCTGGATCCGTGCCGGTATCGCGGCACGCGGCGTCGACAGCGTCACGCAGTGGCCTGACCCCGTCCGGCGTGTTGCCGATATCGGCGAACCAGGTATTCCAGGCCTGCGCATGCGGCACGGCGATGCGCAGCATCCGCGGCCCGTTCGAGCCGATCATCAGGGGCGGACCGCTCGGCCGCGGCCCGCGCGGGATGAGTTCGCAGTCACGTGCCTGGTAGAAGCGTCCATCGAAGTCGATCGCGCCCTCCTGAAGGAGCGTGCGGATGATCGTGAACGCTTCCTCGAACCGATCGACGCGGTGGTCGAACGGGACCCCGAACGCCCGAAACTCGGTCTCGTTCCAGCCGGCACCGAGCCCGAGGATCAGACGGCCACCACTGATCTCATCGATGGTCGCGGCCTGTTTGGCGAGGACCGCGGGGTTGTGGAAGGCAGTGCAAGCGACGAGCGGCCCGAACTCGATCCTGCCGGTGCTGGCGGCGATCGCGGCGAGCATCGACCAGGCTTCCCACGGCCCACGCGGCGCCCGTTCGGGCCAGCGGTAGAGCAGATGCTCGCCGAGCCACACCGAGTCGTAGCCCAAGTCCTCGATGGCCCGCGTCATGTCGAGGAGCTCGGACCAGTGCGTCTCGCGCTCGACCTCGGGCAGCTGGACGCCGATCTTGAGCGGACGAGGCACTGGCGACAGCAGGGCTAGGTGGCGGCCGGGGTGAGCGCGGCGTGCATCGCGCGCAAGTGGTCCGGGGAACTGCCACAGCATGCACCGACGATCCGGGCGCCGGCTTCGTGCAGTTGGACGCCGTAGGCGGCCATCGATGGCGGGTCGGCGCGGTACACCGCTCGCATGTCGACGAGCTCGGGCATCCCGGCGTTCGACTTCGCGACCAAGACCGCGTCCGGGTCGACCGTTCGCATCTTCTCGATCACGGGCACGAGCTCGTCGGGCCCGTTGCCGCAGTTGCCACCGACCGCGTCGGCTCCCCAGGCGACCATCGCCTCGACGGCCTGCTCCGGCGAGACACCCATCATCGTGTAGCCGCGGGTGTCGAACGTCATCGTCGTGACGAGGGCGATGCCGGGGGCGACGCGACGGACGCCCTCGATGGCCGCCTTCATCTCATTGAGGTCGGACATGGTTTCGATCCAGATCAGGTCGACCCCGCCGGCCGCGAGCGATGCGGCCTGCTCTCGGAAGACGTCGACGGCGATGTCGTAGTCGAGCGTCCCGAGCGGCTGGACGATCTCGCCACTCGGGCCGATGTCGCCGGCAACGAGTGCAGTGCCGCCCGCGGCGTTGACCTCCGCCCGGGCGAGGATCGCGGCCGTGCGATTCAGCTCATCGACACGTTCACTGAGGCCATGCAGCCCAAGGCGGAGCCGGTTCGCACCGAACGTGTTGGTCAACAGGATCCGCGACCCGGCCTCGAGATAGCCGCGCTGGATGCGCCGGACGATGTCGGGGTGGGCCAGGTTCCAGACCTCGGGCGGATCGCCGAACTGAAGACCGTTCGCGAAGAGCATCGTGCCCATCGCGCCGTCGGCGAGGATCGGGCCGGACTCGGCGAGGAGGTCGCGGAACCTCTGCGACGCCCGGCCGCCATCGATGGCGAGGCGCGTCTCCCGGTCAGGGAAGCGGTCGTGGTCGACAGGGCCAAAGGCGCGCGGACCCTCGTCGGTCGTGGTCGGGCTCGTGCGATGACCGCGGCGTTGGGCGCGGCGCGGGCTGTCCATGCAGGGATGATATCGAGGCCACCAAGCCGACTGTGTTGACACGGGTCGTCCCATCCCCCACCCTCCGCCGCGATGCATCACGTCGTTCGCAGCACCGCGACCCGGTCGCAGCAGCAGCCCGCGAGGGCCCGCTCGACCTGATGCAACGCGCCCGCGAGGGCGCCAGTCACGGATCTGAGAGGAACGCCCTCGGCACGACGCCGAGGGCGTTTCCTTATGTGAAGAGGGAAGGATCGATGGATACAGGACTGTTCGTCCGAGGTCTCGTCCTCGGCTTCACCATCGCGGCGGCGGTCGGGCCGATCAGCTTGCTCGTCATCCGACGCACGCTCGCTGAAGGTCGTGTCGTCGGGCTCGTCTCGGGCATGGGCGTTGCCACGGCGGACGCCACCTACGGGGCCATCGCCGCGTTCGGCCTGACGGCGGTCACCGAGCTGCTCGTCGACTGGCGGCGGGTGCTCGGCATCGTCGGCGGCGTGTTCCTGCTGTGGCTCGCGTATCGGACCTTCACGTCCGTCCCGGGCGAGGCGGCGGCCGAGACCGAAGGCCGGCGCGGGTTGCCCGGCGCCTACCTCAGCATGCTCGGGCTGACGCTCACCAATCCACTGACGATCCTCTCGTTCGCGGCCCTCTTCGTCGGGCTCGGCGTAACGGGTGGCGACCCCGCGGGCGCGACCGTGCTGACGCTCGGCGTGTTGGCGGGCTCGTCGCTCTGGTGGGTCCTCCTCACCACGGTGCTCGCCGCGTTCCGGTCGCGTCTGACCACCAATGGCGTGCGGCGAATCAATATGGCCTCGGGACTGCTGATCGGCGGTTTCGCGCTCGTCGCGATCGCAACCGCGCTACTGTGAACCTGCTCCCATGACCAGACTCGAACACGCCAGCCTGCTCGATCCCGCCAACCAGCGCCCGCTCTCTCGTGGCGTCGGCGCCGCTGCGCAGATCGGCGGATTGGCGATCGGCCGGGCGATCCTTGAGCCGGGCTGGCGCTGGTCCGAGGACATCAAGCCGATCGTCGGCACGGAATGGTGTGAGGTACACCATCTGCAGCTCATCGTCAGCGGCCGTCTCGCGGTGCGCCTCGCCGACTCGGAGGACGTCGATGAGTTCGTCGCCGGTGACGTCTTCGATATCCCACCACGCCACGACGCCTGGGTGGTCGGCGACGAGCCGCCCGACCTCATCGATCTGTCCGGAAACAGCGCGCAATTCGGCCTGCCTGCGTCCCTGGCGCGCCAGGTCGTGACCATGCTCATGTCGGACATCGTCGACTCCACCCCGACCGCCGCGCGGCTCGGGGATGCCCGATGGCGGCAGATGCTCGCGGATCACAACCGGATCGTCCGACGCGAACTCGAGCGATTCCAAGGGCGGGAGATCGACACGACCGGCGACGGGTTCTTCCTCGCCTTCGATAGCGCCGCCGGGGCGGTCGAGTGCGCCCGTGCGATTCGCGATTCGATCCGGCGACTTGACCTGCAGGTCCGCATCGGCGTCCATACCGGCGAGATCGAAACGACCGCGGACGGTGTGCGCGGGATCGCCATCCACGCGCTCGCGCGGATCATGTCGGCGGCGGGACCGTCGGAGATCCTCGTCTCGCCGATCACGCGCGCGCTTACCGAGGGGACGGACTTGCGCTACGTCGAGCGTGGGCCCCACGCGTTGAAAGGCATCGCGGCACCGATGGAGCTGTTCGCGGCCGAATAGGGCGCCGCGTCAGAAGGCCGTCGGCCCCGCGAGCGTGGCGACGGACAGCAGGATCAGCCCGATACCGACGAGGCGCGTGAACTGCTGTGGGGATCGGAACGTCGTCTCCAGGATCATCACGCCAGTGAGCGCGACCATCCAGATGAGGCCACCGAAACCCTCGCCGAACATCAGCAGCATCAGCGCGCCAGACGCGCCGACACACGCCAAGCCATGACCGAGCCCGAACCGTGCGGCACCACGAAGGGTCGCGGAACCCATGTGCCCACCTGGGTGACGGCACCGCTCGAGGTCGTGCCGCTTGCGCGGTACGAATTGGTAGATGGCCGCGAATGCCAGGACGCCGGCCTCGATCAACCACGGACGTGCCGCCAGCCACGGCGTCGAATCGACGAGGCGATGGACGACCATGTCGCCAAGGAACGCGCTGAGACCGAACGCGGCCCACACCGCCAGGAACGCGGCGATGAAGGCGAGCTCGGCGCTGGGGGAGCCCGAGCGGGTCGGCACCGTCAGCCGGATGGCGGGCAGACTCCCCGGCACCATCATGGCGACGACCATCACCTCCCAGGCGAGGAGGAACGGCGGGATCGCGAGCCAGAGCGGCGGACCGCCCTCGATGAGCGTGTGGTGATGGAGCGTCGCCGCAGCCCCGGTGGCATCGAGGACGACGAGCGTCGCCCACGCGACCGCCACGCTGATTGCGATCGGCAGGAGTCCCGCGAACGCCGGCCGCTCCGCGGCGACGACGTCCGGCGGGGCGTCGCGGCGGCGGATCGCGGCGACGCCCATCAGTCAGACGAGATCGAGGCTGCAGCCGAACGCCCGGGTCTCGGGCCGACGAACCTCGCGACCGGCGAGGACGTCGTCGAGGGCGTCCCGGAGGTCGTGGGTCGTCACGCGTTCAGGCAATCGGGCGTCGTCGAAGCGTCCGCGATATCGCAGTCGCCGGCCCTGGTCGAGCACGAAGACGTGGAAGGTGCACTCGGCGCCATAGGCCCGTGCGATCCGCTGACCCTCGTCGACGACGTACGGGAACGCGTACCCGTCCTCGTCGGCCCGCTCGACCATCCGCGACAGGTCCTCATCCGGATACAAGTGCGGATCGTTCGAGTTGATGGCCAGCAGCTGGACGCCGCGCCGACCGTAGTCACGCTGTAGCTCGTTCATCCGAGTCGCATAGGCCTTCGCTGTCGGGCAGCGATTCGAGGAGAAGATCAGCACGAGCGCTGCCTTGTCAG
>DATNFQ010000101.1:0-7422 GCA_035606295.1 Patescibacteria group bacterium | reverse complement strand
CTCAGGCGGACGACGATCATCGGCTATGGAGTCCTCGGTGGGGCCGTGCTGGTGGTCGCGGGCCTCATCGTGAACCACCTGTGGGGGACCGCGCCCATCGTGGCGATCCTCGCGGCGCTCTTCGCCGCGGTCGGGCTGTTAGTGCTCGCGGGCGCGACCCCCGCGGCGCTGGGCCTGCTCGCCGACATGTCCGAGCGGTTCCCGTCGGATCGGGGCGCGATCATGGGTCTGTACTCGGTCTTCCTGGCGATCGGCCAGATCATCGGGGCCCTCATCGGCGGGATCGCCGCCGACGCCCGCGGCATCGATGGCATGCTCATCGCCACCGTGATCCTGTTGCTCGTCGCGCTCGTGCCGCTCGCCCAGCTGCGTCGCGGTGAGGAGGAACTCTCGGCGGTGCCGCGGGCCGATCCTGCCTCTGGTTCACCCTCCGCATGAGCGAGCGGCCCCTCGTCCCGGCCCCGATCGCGCGAGGCGCGCATGGCGCGGTGGTCGCGCCGCATCACCTCGCGGCGGCTGCCGGTCTCGGCGTCCTGCGTGCGGGCGGCTCGGCCGTGGACGCGGCGATCGCCACCAACGCCGTCCTCGGCGTGGTCGCGCCGCAGAACTGCGGGATCGGTGGCGATGCGTTCTGGTTGATATGGGACGCCTCATCCCGGCGCCAGCTCGCACTGAATGGATCGGGTCGGAGCGCCGCCGCGATGGACGCCGCCCGTCTGCGTGCCGACGGTCACGAGCGCGTCCCATTCCTCGGCCCGATGTCGATCAACGTCCCGGGCGCCGTCCGATCGTGGGGGGACGCTCACGCGCGCTTCGGGCGACTCACCCGCGACGCCGTCCTGGGGCCAGCCATCGAGCTGGCGCGTGACGGGTTCCCGGCCTCGGACGACTTCGCAGCCGACGTCGAGGCGATGGCGCCGCTCGCTCGCGCAGCCGCGGCGGACGACGGATTCGATCGCGTCTTCCGGCCGCACGGCCGCCCGTGGCGACCCGGCGAACGCGTCCATCTCCCGGCCCTTGCGGCGACCCTCGAGACGCTGGCGCGCGATGGCTTCGACGCGTTCTACGACGGCGACATCGGCGCGCGGCAAGCGACCGCGTTGCGCGCCGCCGGGTGCCTCATGACCGAGGCTGACCTACGGGAGCACACGTCGACCTGGGGCGAGCCCATCGGCATCGACTACCGGGGCGTGCGGGCGACGACGCACCCGCCGAACAGCTCGGGGGTCATCGCGCTCGAGATCCTCGGCATCCTCGGGCACCTCGAGCCGCCACCCGCGTCCGCGTTCGGCGCCGGCGGCGTAACGGACGCCGCGTGGATCCACGCGGGTCTGGAGGCCTCGAAGGTCGCCCTCGCTGATCGGGACCGCTACCTCACGGACCCGGAGGCCCGCGACGTCCCTGTCGGCGACCTCCTGGATCCGGGACGCCTGGCCGAGATCGCCGCCCGCATCGACCGGTCGCGTGCCGGAGCGGCGGCCGTCGCCGTGAACCCGGGTGCCGGCGACACGGTGTACATGGCGACCGTGGATGCCGACGGCAACGCCGTGAGCCTCATCGAGTCGAACTGGGCGGGGTTCGGGTCCGGCGTGGTCGACCCTGAGACCGGCATCCACTACCACAACCGTGGCTCCTACTTCAGTCTCGACCCGGACCACGCGAACGTCCTGGAGCCACGCAAACGGACACTCCACACGCTGCTCCCCGGGATGCTGTTCCGTGACGGCCAGCCCGCCCCGTGGATCGTCGTGGGCTCGATGGGCGGTGACGCCCAGCCGCAGATCCACGCGCAGTTCGTCAGTGCCGTAGTCGATGGCGGGGTCGATGTCGCCACAGCGGTCGCCGCACCTCGTTGGTACATCCAGCCACGCGAGCTGCTCAGCCCGGCGGTCGACGTCTCCTTCGAGCCGCGCCACGCCCCCGGGGTCGCGGATGCGTTACGCGCGCTCGGCCACGATCTCGTCCCGACTGCCGAGTTCGACAGCAACGTCGGCCACGAGCACGCCATCGAGCTCATCGACGGCGGTCCCGCTGCCGGCGGGTCGCTCCAGGCCGCCACGGACCCGCGGAGCGAGGGCCTGCCAGCGGTCTGGTGACCTCGCGCGTGTATGCGATACTCCGGGCGCCGGTGACGGGCGAGCGCTCACACGACGTCGTCACCGGCCTCTTCTCGTCAAGCGAGCGAAGCCGGAGTCGCCCGTGACCTCGAACGTGTCCCAGAACTACCCGTACACGAGCGAGAGCGAGGCGGATCGGGCCGCGACGATCCACCGCCTCGTCTCCGAGCGCGACGGGCTGGAAGCCACGATCCAGGCGGGCGCCACACCGCTTGACGCCCAGGACCGCTGGTGGGTCTGGAAGTGTCCGACCAAGGGGTGTGACGGGCTGTTGCACACCGCGGGGTACGCGGCTGACAAGCACGCGCTCTTCGTGGTCTGCGACGGGACCTGCGGAAAGACGTTCCTGCGCTGAGCTCGCCCCCGGCCGCGGTGGCCGTTTCTCCAGAGGCACTCGCCGCCAGTCGCCGGCGCGTCCTGATCGATGCCATGGGTATCGCCGTCTCGGCGATCGGCTTCGGGTTCGTGTACGGCCTGTCCGCCCGAGAGGCCGGGTTCTCCCCGATCGAGGTCCTCGCGATGAGCGTGCTCGTCTTCGGTGGCGCCTCGCAGTTCGCTGCGGTCGGGTACGTCGCCAGTGGCCTCGCGTGGCCCGGCATCGTGCTGCTCACGGCCTTGCTCAACGCGCGCCATCTGCTGTATTCCGCGGCGCTCGCGCCGTGGCTCTCGAAGGTGCCGTTCGGGCGGCGCGCCGTCATGGCGCACCTCCTCACCGACGAGGCGTTCGCGATCTCGATCGGCCATTTCCGACGGCTCGGCTCCACGGACGCGTGGGGCTACTGGATGGGGGCGATCGTGTCGACCTTCATCCCATGGACGCTGGCCTCGGTGGCCGGCGTGTTCCTGGGTGGCCAGATCCCCGACCCCGCTCGACTGGGCATCGACATCATCTTTCCGGCCGCGATGATCGGGCTCTCGGTCGGACTGCTGACCGGTCGACGCGAGGTGGTCGCCGCGATCGTCGGTGCGGGCGTCGGCGTGGCGGTCGCGTTGGTCACGAGTCCGGCCGTCGGCATCATCGTCGGCGGGCTGGTCGGGCCGGCCGTCGGGCTGGCGGTACCGGCTCGACCTGGAGAGACGAGCCCGCTTGCCGCGCCGGAGTTCGGGGACGTCCTGCCGGCCTCGGACGACGCCGCCGCGTCTCCCGGACCCCCCGAGCGTGAGGCGCCACGATGAGCACCGACCTCATCCCCCTGGCGTTCCTGATGTTCCTCGTCACGTATCCGAGCCGCGCGCTGGGTCTCCTGACCCCATGGCTCGACCGACTGCCGCGGGTCGGCTTCGACTACCTGCAGCTCGTTGGGCCGGCGATCCTGGCCGCTCTCGCCGCGGTGTCGGTGATGGTCGTCGTCTCGGACAACGGCGCGCCGACGTTCCACATCGGGGTCGAGTGGCTCGCGGTGCTGGCCTGCCTCGCGGTCACGGCTTGGCGCAAGAACCTGTTGATGGGGCTGATCGTATCGGTCGCGATCGTGGTGGTTGCCCGGAATCTCGGGTTCGCGGAGATCCCGGCCTGAGCTGTTACGGCGCTAGTGGCTGACGGCGCGGCGCGCGTCGACCTCGATCTCCACGAGCAGGCTTGGGTGCATCAGCCCGGCTACCGCGACCATCGTGGCGGCGGGTCGGATATCCCGGAACACCTCGCCGTGGACCGCTGAGAGCTCGTCCGAGAAGGCCATGTCCGTGACGAACATCCGCGTCCGGACGACGTCGAATAGCGTGAACCCACCCTCGATCAGCGCCCGTTCGATGATCGCGAAGATCGCGCGCGCCTGACCCGGGACGTCGCCCGGGTGCAGCGACGCGCCGTCCGGCCCGGCATCGGTCGTGCCGGCGACCCAGCAGCTGTCGCCGATGACCACCGCCCGGCTGTAGCCGGCGACCGCCTCCCACGGACCGCCGGACGAGATCCGGCGACGTGTCACGCCGCGAACCGCGGGTCGTCCTCGCGCCACGCGAGCACGTCCGGGTCGCGTGCGATCGCGAGCAACAGGCCGGCGAGCAGCGTCGTCCGCGGCACGATCGAGTCCACGTCGAGGTACTCCGCCGGCGAGTGATCGTTCCCGCCGATCGGGCCGAGTCCATCGAGCGATGGAACGCCCATCCCGGAAGTCGTGTTGGCGTCAGAGGCGCCGCCAGTCGAGGTGTCCTTCACATCGAACCCGAGTCGCGACGCGATCGCCTGGGCGTGATCGACCAGGCGTCCCGAGCGCTCGAGCTTCTCCATCGGTAACCACCCGACACGGACCTCGACCTCGACAGTGGTGTCCGGCACCTCGGACGCCGCGGCGATCTCGCGGATCGCCGCTTCGACTTCGCGCAGCCCGTCCGCGGTCGTGGAGCGGACGTCGACCTCGAGATCGCACCGCTCCGCCACGACGTTGGGTCGCGTCCCGCCGCCGATCTTGCCGACGTTGACGGTCACGCCCTCCCATCGACCGTTGAGGGCATGGAGCCCACGCACGACGCGCGCCGCCTCGAGGATCGCGCTCCTCCCCTTCTCCGGCTCGACGCCGGCGTGGGCGGCGCGACCGGTGATCGCGATCCGCGTGTCGAGGATCCCCTTGCGCGCCGACACGATGTCGCCGTTGGCGCGCGCGCACTCGAGCACGAGCGCCGCATCAGTATCGGCAGCCGCGGCGCGGATGTGCTCCGAGGACGAGGGCGACCCGATCTCCTCGTCGGGGTTGGCGATGAACGTCAGGCGCTCGAACGGGAGCTCGCGAACCTCGGCGAGGATCGCCCGCAGCGCATAGAGCCCGGCGATGAGACCCGACTTCATGTCCGTGACACCGGGGCCGTACGCGACACCGTCATCGATCCTGAATGGTCGCGCCGCCGCCGTCCCAGGGTCGAATACCGTGTCCATGTGCCCGATCAACAGGACACGTGAGCCACCCGTCGTGCCGCTGAACGTGCCGACGATCGTCGACCCGTAGCGGCCGGTCGCGTCCGGACGGACCTCGACATCGGCTCCCATCCCCTCGAGGTAGGCACTCACCCAGCGCCCGATCTCATCGACACCCGCGGGCGTGTACGACCCGCAGTCGATGTTGACGAGGCGCTCGAGATCCCGGAGATACGCCGGGAGGTGGTCGGTCACCCGCGCTCGAAGCGCTTCGAGCTCGATGACCGCGTCGGGGCCCGTCGTCTCGGTCGTCACGCGGGAAGTCTATCGACTGGCAGGTGTCGACAGAGACACGAGCGCCCATCGCGGGTTGCTATCCTGCCGGGACCGTGCGCCTGGTCGAGATCCGTTTGTTGGAGGGGCCAAACGTCTACCGGCTCGAGCCGGTGGTCAAGGTGGAGCTGGCACTCGGCCGGCGACGCACCTGGTACGGCCAACGCGACCCCGGTCGCCACGCGATCGTCCGCCTCGGCGCAGGAGTCCCCGCGCATGAGTGGCCCGACCCGATCGCGGCGATCGTCGCCTGGGTGCGCCGGCTCCGCGCCGACCACGGCGAGGGCCGCGGCGGACTGGCCGTTCATCGCTCGTCAGACCCCGGCCACTGGATCATCACGTTCCCGTGGAGCGGTGAGGAGCGAGCACGAACGCTGACGGACGGGGCGCTCGCCCTCGCGGAACGGGACGTCTCCCCCTCACGGACGGCTCGGCTGACCGGTGCCCAGGAACGGATGCTTACGCGCTGGAACGAGAAGATCGCCGCGTCACGCACGACGCCGCCGCCATGGATCCGTGACCCAGAACGGCGGATCCCGGCGATCTCGATCTCCGGAACCAACGGCAAATCGACGGTCACCCGGCTCATCACGCACATCCTCGTCGGCGCCGGGAAGCGAGTCGGGACGACGACGTCGGACGGCGTCCTGATCGATGAGCGGATGGTCGAACCCGGCGACTGGACCGGGCCAGGTGGCGCACAGCAGGTGCTGCGACGGTCGGACATCGATGTCGCCGTCCTCGAGACCGCCCGTGGCGGGATCGTGCTGCGTGGCATGGGCTACGAGTCCAACGAGGCGTCGGTGCTGACGAACGTCTCGTCAGACCACCTCGACCTGCAGGGCATCCACACGCTGCCCGAGCTCGCCGAGGTCAAATCGACGATCTGCCGGGTCACGAAGCCCGATGGCTGGGTCGTGCTCAACGGCGACGACCCGCTCGTGGCGGCGATCGGGCGGCGTGTCCGCGGGCATGTCGCGTTCTTCTCGACCGCCAGCCCGACACCGTCCATCGTCCGTCGACACGTCGCTGCCGGAGGGCGTGCGTATGTCATCCGCGATGGGGAGCTGACCGAGCTCGAGGGCGACCGGTCGTCGACGATCGTCGACGTGCGTCGTGTCCCGATCACGATCGGCGGGCTCGCCCGGCACAACGTCGCCAATGCCCTCGCGGCCGCTGGTGGCGCACGCGGTCTCGGTGCGACGCTCGCCCAGGTCCGGGACGGACTGATGGATTTCGCGCCGTCGTCGGACCGCTCGCCCGGGCGGCTCAACCTGTTCCGACTGGGCTCACGCGTCGTGATCGTCGACTTCGCTCACAACGAGGCTGGCATCTCAGCGGTCATGGACGTCGCCGAGGGGATCGCCGCCGGGGGTGCGGGTCGGACGGCGCCGATCACCGTGATCATCGGGACCGCCGGTGATCGACCGGACGACACGCTCCGCGGCATCGGCCGCATCGCGGCGCAGCGCGCGCAGCGGGTCGCGATCAAGGAGACACGCAAGTACCTGCGCGGGCGTTCCGCGGCCGTCGTCGTCGGCGAGCTGCTGGCGGGCGTGAAGGCCGGCGGCATGGCCACGGCCGACGTGCCGGTCTACCGGTCGGAGACCGTGGCGTTGAAGGCGGAGCTGAATGGCGCGGCGGCGAATGGGCACGGCCGGGGAGCCGATGCTCCCCGGGTCATCGTCCTGATGTGCCACGAGGAACGCGAAGAGGTGTTCGAGCTCCTCGCGGCGCTGGGCGCCCGCCCGGTCGACATCGCCTCGGAGCTCACGACGATCGTGCCGCGGCTCCAGGAGCGACCGCGGCGCGGGTAGTCGCGACGGCGGCCGGACGGCGTTGACCGCGACGTGGCAGGACTTTCACCCGAGGACCGTTATGACTCCTCAGACGGCCGTTCTTGGCAGAACGTGCACGGGGGTGACGATTTAGGCCGCGTTGCGTGGGTTGGCGCTCCGATCACGCGACATAACGGTCTCCCGGTGAAACATCTGCCAGATCCGGCCTAACCGTCGTCCGCGTTGCGCAGCGGCCGTGGCCACCAGGCACGTACGTCGAGCCTGTCGGCGAACGCGAGGTGGACCGGCGGCCCGGACACCTCGAAACCCTGCGCGACCGACAGTG